>DEIP01000097.1:35962-68668 GCA_002352605.1 Desulfobacteraceae bacterium UBA2771
TGCGAAAAATTTTACCGCAGGCATTCGGGCAAAAGAACCATTTATGGATGGGCACTAAATTAGGATCTTTCGGCCCCGGCCGGTTGTTTTTTCGGAACCATCAAGTTAACGGCGGGTAAAGGCGATATCTTCATTATCCCTCAGTCCGGGAGGTCAGGGCCTGGACCAGGTAGCGTTTGATCCGGTTGCCGTCCATCTCCATGATCACCACCTTGTTGCCGTCGATGGTGAACACTTCATCCTTTTCCGGGATCCTGCCGATCCGGTCCAAAATGAATCCGGAGAAGGTGTCGTACTCTCGGGATTCGGGGATGTGCATGCCGGTTTTTTCATTGACTTCATCGATGTCAGATTTGCCAAGCACCATCCACTCCTTGGGATTCTTGCTGATGACATGTGGCTCCTCTTTATCCGTCTCGTCCCGGATTTCGCCCACCAACTCCTCCAGGGTGTCTTCAAGGGTGATCAAACCGGATACACCGCCATACTCGTCGACGATGATGGCCATATGGTTCTTGCGGGCCTTGAACTGGTGGATCATGCGGTCCAGTTTTTTATTCTCCGGAACGAAATAGGGGGTGCGCATGATGGCACGGATATTCACCGGCGCTTCCGATGTGGCCTGATGCATGAAGATGTCCTTGATGTTTAAGATACCCACCACGTGATCGATGTCGCCTTCGATTACCGGAATGCGGGTAAAACCGGAATCGGCAACAGCCTTGAAATCAAGTGGGGCGTCTGCATCCACCACGAACATGTCGGCGCGCGGGGTCATGATTTCCGATGAACTGGTATCGTCAAGTTCGAAAACGTTATGGATCATCTCCCGCTCTTCCTCCTTGATTTCTCCTTGTTCTTCCACCACCTCCACAAAGGTGATCAGCTCCTCCTCGGTGGCCGACGGTGTTTTGCTCATTTTTCCGGTAATGCGGGGAATGAAATTGAGAAAAAGGATGATCGGGAAAAAAAGGATGGACATCCAGTGAATGGGGAATATCGTCAGTTTGGCGATGAGGATATTGTTACGGGTGGCAAAGGATTTGGGAATCACTTCGCCGAATACGAGTATCAGAAAGGTCATGATGCCGGTGGATAGGCCCACGGCGTAATCGGCAAACATGTCGATCGCCAGCGAGGTGGCAATCGCCGATGCAGCCACATTGACCACATTGTTGCCGATCAGAATAGTGGCCAGCAACTTGTGGGAATCATCTTTCATGCGCTTGATCAGCTGGAAAGATCGAATGTCCGCCTTGGCCAAATGTCTGGCACGCGCCTGGCTGATGGAGAACAGCGCCGTTTCCGCCGACGAAAAAAAACCGGAGAGCAGCAACAGGATGAATAGGACAAAAAACTGGCTGATGATCATCCGGTGCCCCATGCACCCGTGGCGCGGCCAAGCGGATGATTACCATTCCGGTAGCTTGGGACAATAAAACGAAAAACGAGACATTGCGTGCGTTCACCCGGAAATCCAGTACCCGGACCGGCTAAAAAAGGGTCGTCCAACGCGGCTGCCTTCCTCTTGAAATGGGAATCGATATCACGCGATGATTATAGCTTATATTTTAATTTTTTCAAGTCAATATGCGCATTAAATGCGATTTGAGGGCAGATCACGGGAACCCAACCATGAATCACGGTCATTCGATCAACGCTTATATCACCGCACTCAAGGCCGCCAGGAAATTTGACGGGCAAGTGGTCTACCACCGTGTGTTTGAACCCCGTGAACCCACCTTCGGGGAGCCTCGAACCCCCTGGCCGGAACCGATTTGCCATCTGCTGGGGGCCGTGGGGATCGATCGTTTGTACGCCCATCAGGCCCAGGTCATAGATCGGGTGCGGGCGGGAATCCACACGGTAGCAGCCACCCAGACCGCATCCGGTAAGACCCTGACCTATCTCCTGCCGGTTTTCGAGGCCGTCGTCGACGATGCATCGGCCCGCGCGCTGTTTATCTACCCCCTGAAGGCCCTGGCCCAGGATCAATGCAAAACCATCAACGGCATCTCCGCGCACCTCTCCGAGATCAACCTTCGGGCCGATATTTACGACGGCGACACCTCGGCCTACCGGCGCAAAAAAATCCGTGACCATCCGCCCCACGTGCTGATGACCAACCCGGAGATGATTCACCTCTCCGTTTTGCCGCATCACCGGCGTTGGGCCGACATGCTTGCCAGGCTAAGGTTCGTGGTCGTGGATGAGGTGCACACCTACCGGGGGATATTGGGTTCGCACATGGCCCAGGTATTCCGTCGGCTGGTGCGAATGTGCCGCCATTATGGTGCATCGCCCACCTTCGTATTCACCTCGGCCACCGTGGCCAATCCCGACGAGTTGGCCGGCCGGCTTACCGGATTGGACGTTGAAACCGTCACCCGGGGAACCGCCGGCACCGGAAGGCGGCATCTGATTCTGATGGCGCCGACGGACGGGCCCTTGGCGGCAACGGTGACACTGCTCAGGGCTGCCCTGAATCGGGGGCTTCGCACCATCGTTTACACGCAGTCGCGCAAGTTGACGGAGTTGTTGGCCATTTGGGCCAAAAATCGCTCGGGGCAGTTTGCCGATCGCATCAGTGCCTATCGGGCTGGGTTTTTGCCCCAAGAACGGCGTGAAATCGAATCCAAGCTGGTCACTGGCGAATTGCTGGCGGTGATCACCACCAGTGCTCTGGAACTGGGTATCGATATCGGCAGCTTGGATCTTTGCCTGTTGGTGGGGTATCCCGGGTCAATTGTGGCAACCTGGCAGCGTGGCGGACGGGTGGGGCGCAGCGGCCGGGAATCGGCGGTGGTGATGGTGGCCGGGGAAAATGCCCTGGATCACTATTTTATCAATCATCCGGAGCAGCTGGTGGTGCGTTCTCCGGAGGCGGCCGTGATCAATCCGTACAACCCCGACATCCTGTCCCGGCATCTGGTATGCGCAGCAGCGGAACTACCTTTGAAAATCAACGACCCGATGCTGGTGCCGGCAGCGGTTCAGGCCGGGATTCAGCGGTTGATCGCAGCCGGGGAGTTGTATCTGAGTGCCGATGGCACCCGCTGCTTTTCACCCCTGAAGAATCCACACCGGCATGTGAACCTTCGGGGGGCGGGTTCCCGGTTTTCCATCATCGATACCGCCGACAACACCCGTTTGGGTGAGATCGACGGATTTCGGGTCTACCGGGAAACCCATCCTGGTGCGATCTACTTGCACCGGGGAAAATCGTATCTGGTGGATACTCTGGACCCGGAGGTCTGCCATGTCCGTGTCGCTGCCTCCCAAGTCGATTTTTACACCCGCGTGCGCTCCCACAAGAATACGCAGATTATAGATGTTTCCGATCAGAAGCCGGTCTACGGAACCATGATGGCCATCGGTCGTCTTCGTGTCACCGAACAGGTCACCGGCTATGACCGTATTCAAACCCGAACCGGCAAAGTGCTGGCGCGGATTCCCCTTGATCTGCCGCCCATGATCTTTGAGACCCAGGGGCTCTGGTTTATCGTCCCCGAGGCGGTGACCGCCATGGCCCAAACGGCTCAGGTTCATGTCATGGGCGGGCTGCACGCCACAGAACATGCGGCCATCGGCGTCTTTCCCCTGCTGGTACTGGCGGACCGCAACGATCTGGGAGGTATTGCTACCCCCTTCCATCCCCAGTTGGAATGTGCCGGTATTTTCATCTATGACGGACTGCCTGGCGGCGCAGGACTCTGTGCCCAGGCCTTTGATGATGGCCAAGGGATCATGGATGCCACCCTCGCGGCCATATCCGGGTGCCCCTGTGATACCGGTTGTCCCAGCTGTGTTCATTCCCCCAAATGCGGTTCCGGGAACCGGCCCATCGATAAAGCGGCGGCCCTATTTCTATTGAATGCCTTGATTGGCGCGCCGACCTTGTCGTCTATGCCGGTGCTTTTCGAACGGCCGGTTGAAGCACAAGATGAGGATCAATCGCCTCTGATCATGAAGGCAACGGATACGAGCAAGGCATACGGTGTGCTGGACATCGAGACCCAGCGCTCCGCCCAGGAGGTAGGCGGGTGGCACCGGGCCGACCGCATGCGCGTGAGTTGTGCCGTGCTGTACGACTCACGGACGGACAGCTACTACGAGTTCGTCGAGGGGCAGGTTTCCATGCTATTGGACCACCTTCAACGGTTGGACATGGTGGTCGGGTTCAACATCAAGCGTTTCGATTACCGCGTGTTGGGTGCATACACCAAGCTGGACTTCAGGCAAATTCCCACCCTGGACATCCTGGATAAGGTCAAGGATCAACTGGGGTACCGGCTCTCCCTGGACCACTTGGCATCGGCCACGCTGGATGCCGGCAAAACGGCCGACGGGTTGGATGCCCTGAGATGGTGGAAGGAGGGAAAGATGGCCAAAATCCTGGAATATTGCCGTTCGGATGTGGCCATCACGCGGGATTTATACCTGTATGGCCTGGAAAAAGGGTACCTGCTGTTTCAGAACAAGGCCAAGCAGACGGTACGGTTGCCGGTGACGTGGTAGAAATCGTTTCGGGTGACCCTGGGATCCAGGCGGCGGAAATGCCCGGCGTCGTACAGGGGCAATCCCAGCACCCGGTTTACATGGATGCTGATCACGAAGTTTTCGGACCACGAAAATGGCAACGGGATAAAACAGGTGTTCCCCAAAGAAAACGGACCCGCCCGAATAGAAAGGCGGTGCGGGAGTCCGACGCCGGCAGGAGGCCACCTTCCGGGAAAATGGCCCCGTCATCGCTCCCCGTATGGCGTCGGATCGGGAATGTCGGCGACCGCGAATCCGTTTTTGCGCAGGATACACGAATCACAGCTTCCGCAGGCCAGGCCCCGGGGGGAGGGGTCATAGCAGCTGTGGGTCATGCCGTAGTCCACGCCCAACGCCGTTCCGGTCAGGATAATTTGGGCTTTGCTCAGGTCGATCAGCGGGGTGTGGATCTGAAATCGTCCCTTGCCCTCGACGGCCGTTTTGGTGGCCAGGTTGGCCATGGTTTCAAAGGCCTGGATATATTCCGGTCGGCAGTCGGGGTATCCACTGTAGTCCACGGCATTAACGCCGATGAAGATATCCCAGGCTTCCAGTACCTCGGCCCAGGCCAGGGCGTAGGATAGGAAAATCGTGTTTCGTGCCGGTACATAGGTGACGGGGATCGCTTCAGCCATATGGGCTTCGTTTCGCGCCTTGGGTAATGCGATCTCATCGGTCAGCGCCGATCCACCGATCGGTTTCAGATCCACCCGGGTGACCAGATGCCGTTTTACACCCATGGCAGCAGCCACCTTATCGGCGGCCCGAAGCTCAACAGCGTGGCGCTGACCGTAGAAAAAGCTGAGGCTGTATAGCTCGTATCCCTGGTTTCCGGCCATGGCCAGCACCGTGGTGGAATCCAACCCGCCGCTGCACAAGACCACGGCTTTTTTTGTTTGGTTCATGATTGATTTCCCATGTATATAGAATATATAAAATTTTTTGTTAATGTGTTAATTCAACTTTACGACTTCGTGAGGGAGCGGTTGATGGCCGCGATAATCGGGCTGCAGGCGATGTTAGACGCCCCGGTCCCGATCCGGCCAGATCACCTTGTGTAATTGTATCTGGAGCCTGGCATTTATGCGGGCTTCCAACATCCACCGGGCCAATTTGTCCGGGGATAATCGGCCGGATACCGCCGAAAAAAGGATGCGCGTCACGGGTAGCGATGGCGGCAGACGGGACACCATTTGTTCGGCGAAAAGAAAATCATCGCGGTCACCGATGACCAATTTTACCTGGTCTTTGGCGGTTAGCCGGTTCAGGTTGGCCGGCTCGTTTCGATGGTGCTCCCCGCTGGAGGGGCATTTGATGTCCATGATCCGGCTGCATCGGCGATCCACCCGATCGATGTTCAATGTGCCGTTGGTCTCTATCAGCACCTGATAACCGGCACCAAGCAGCTTTTGCACCAGCGCCGGCGTCCCCGTTTGAACCAGGGGCTCACCGCCGGTAATCTCAACCAGGTTGCAGCCAAATTGACCCACCCGTTCGATAATTTGCCGTAGGGACATGCTGCTGCCCGCATGAAAGGCATATTCGGTATCGCAATAGTGACAGCGCAGGTTGCAGCCGGTCAGGCGCACGAACACACAGGGCAGGCCGGCATGAACGGATTCACCTTGAATACTGAAAAAAATTTCATTTACGTTGAAGTTCATGATACCAATAAGCCTTACTCAATTTCTTTCAAATCTGAGCTGATTGTTTATACCAAGGCACCACCTGTTAGTAAATATCTCCTTGCCGGGAAAACCGAAGGTTGAGCATGCCGATTTATCGTCTCGAAAACGTTGTTCAGCCCTATGCCTGGGGGTCGAAAACCGCCATCGCAGATCTCCTGGGTCAGCCCGGTCCCACCCGGGAACCCCAGGCGGAGTTGTGGCTGGGCACCCACCCCAAAGGTCCCTCCAAGGTGATTGTGGACGATGATCGAATCCCCCTCCAGCAGTTGATCGAAGGGCATCCCCATGACATTTTGGGTGCTTATGTCGCCGGGCGGTTCGGCAATATCCTGCCATACCTCTTCAAGGTATTGGCCGCCGCCCGACCACTTTCCATCCAGGCCCATCCCAGCAAACGCCAAGCGGAAGCGGGCTTTTCGAAGGAGAATCGTGAGAAAAAGGAGCTGGATGCGCCGGACCGCAACTACCGGGATGACAACCACAAACCGGAAATAATCTGTGCCCTGACGCCATTTTGGGGCTTAAACGGATTCCGGCCGGTAGCCGTGGCCGCCGACCTTTTAACACCGGTATGCCCGATGATCCTCAAGGATGCACTTCAGGATTTGAAAAATGCCGGAGCGGACGGGCTGAAACTATTTTTTACCGCCATGATGACGCTCCGCACCGATGACCGGAAGACCGCAGTGCTATCGATGATGGAGAGAGCCATGCCGTTGGCGGGAAGGTCGCCGGTTTATCGGTGGATGGTCAAGCTGGCCCGTGCCTACCCGGCGGACATGGGTATCTTAGGTCCGGCGTTGTTAAACCTGATTTGCCTGGCGCCCGGTCAGGCCATGTATCTTCCCGCCGGCCAGCTCCATGCCTACCTGGACGGCGTGGGAATCGAACTGATGGCCAATTCGGATAATGTGCTCCGCGGCGGGTTGACACCGAAGCATGTGGACGTGCCCGAGTTGCTCAGGGTCATCCGGTTTGTGGAGACGACCGTTGAAATTATCAATGCCGAAAGGTTGAGGCCTGCCGAATTCGGCTACGACTGCCCGGCGGCGGAATTCTTTCTCAGTGTCATCAAGACCACGAAACGTCAGCCTTTCTTTTCCCCTTCAACGAGAGGTGTGGAGATGCTTTTATGCACAGCGGGTGAAGGGCGCCTCGACGATGGCGATCCATCGGAGCCCCTTTCCGTGAAAAAGGGGGACAGTTTCCTGGTCCCCGCCTGCCTCGATACCTATACCATTCGAGGCGACCTCACCCTTTACAAGGCAACGGTGCCTCGATCCTCAACCGATTTCCAAGTTGTCTAAACGCCGATGTCGCGATTGAACGGGTCAATAATTATCCGGGTCCTGGGCAAATTTGTCGAATCCCTTTGCTTGAAGGAAGTTGGAGATCAGGGCTGCCAGCGCATCGGCCGTATCCACCCGATAACGGCCCTGTTCATCTACGTCGGCCTTTTTTTTTGCATTGGCGACCACCGCTTGGAGGGATGCCGCGGATAGTTCGATATTAACGTGAACCCTGACCACCGGGCTGTTGTCCGACATGGTTAACCTCGTTTGTTAGCCGTTGATTCGATTCTTGCTTTTCAATTTTTACCACACGGGCAATGAACAGCGCTCCCATTTCCGGTTTCGGTTGACCGGATTCAACGCTCGGTGCAAGCTCCGAGAGTCGGGTAAAAAAGTTACGGAAAAACTGCCCGCGGCGCTCAACACCCAATACCACCCGGTCAATCAGCTTTTTCGGCAGTTGGGTGACGGAATGTTTGGTGACCCAGATTTCCCCTTTTGCGGAGATGCCGGACAGAAGGGAAGACTGATCGGATGCTCCGCCGGGGATCATCAGTTCCATTGAGCCGACAGCTTCCGACGCGGTCAGGTCATCCGTGCCGTGGCTGATGCCCATGTTCAGCCATATTTCATCCGCCCAGCCTTCTTCGGCCTTTAATTGTTCTTCCAGGGCCCGCATTCGGCCGTTCAACTGCATCGCACAGCAGATGGCACTGAAAATGGGATTTCTTCCGATGTTTTCAGAAAACATATATTGGATTTCCGCCCCACTGCTGCCGGCCCGGATACCGCCAAGGGCCCTGACGACATCATCGGCTTCATCCCAGATTCGATTCACTAATTTGAAGTAGACCTCGGGGAGCATGGTGTCGGCGATGCGGTGAGAATCATTGAGTCGCGCCGACAGTATGCAGATGGCTTTTTTTTCGCCGGCGGGCTTGATGTTGCCGACGGCAGGTGCTTGTTTTCCGTTGCCTGAGATCTCAGGCAACCAGTGATCCTGTCGGAGCAGGAATAGGGTACCGGACTTGAATTCCAAGCCAAAAAGCCTCAGGGATGGTTCGTCGGCATCGACACCGCTTCCGATGGTACAGCTGTCCACCCGGAAGGGGTGGATATCCGGAATGGTGTGAGCCTTGCTGGGGTTGTCGGGGATGTGGGCCTTTGAGATAAAGACCGTCCCCGTGTCGAAGATGTCACGGGCGGTTGATCCGCGCAACCGTGTATAAACGAATGAAAAAAGGGCCTGCCAGTCGGGAAGTGTCGCCTTGATGACAGGCCTGAGCAATAGATCGAAAATATTGCCTCGGGATACGGACGCCAGTTCCAGGGCCAGGATTTGGGAAAAGGTGTCCGTTCCGTCGGGGGCCACCCAGCGGGCGGACAGCTTCTTATCGACGAAAAACGCCGGTGCGGCGATCTGATCCGGTGTAAGGGATAGGGGACCGAATTCGTATGGTTCCAACATGCTGGCTCGTTTCCATGCGCTAAATTGAACTTCCGTTTATCAGGTAAACGAGAAAAATCGTCAAGAAAAAAGAACGCTGCTTGAAACTCGCCGAATTTTTCCACACTTTTTTTGCCGACACAGTGGTCAACACACCGTACGCCACCCCGGTGCAGTTGGACCACCTGGAACAGGTGGTCCGCGAAACGGGTCACCACCCCACGCTGATGCACTTGAATGTTAAAAAAAAGGCCGGGCTATAAATTCCCGGGGAATTTATGTTGAGCTACTCCGCCATTATCTTGCGAATCACGCAAGGCAGAATCCCCCCGTTTTCGAAATATTCCACGTCCACTTCCGTATCCAACCGGGATATAACGCTAAAATCGATCTTTCCACCGTCTGCCTTGACGGCCTGAACGGCTAATTGTTTGCGGGGGGACATTTCCTCGATCCCGGAGATGGTGAAGGTTTCAGACCCATCCAGTCCGAGGCTGAGGGCGTTTTGCCCATCGGCAAACACCAGGGGGAGTACGCCCATGCCGACCAGGTTGTTGCGGTGGATACGCTCAAAGGATTGGGCGATGACGGCCTTGATGCCCAGCAAGGCGGTGCCCTTGGCGGCCCAGTCCCGGGAGGAGCCGGTGCCGTATTCCTTGCCGCCCAATACGATCAGCGGCGTTTCTTCAGCCTTGTAAGCCATGGCCGCATTAAAGTTGAACATCTCCTTTTTTTCGGGAAATTTCAGGGTAAAGCTGCCCTGCTTGGGAGCCACCAACCGGTTGTTGATACGGATGTTGCCGAAAGTACCGCGCATCATGACCTCATGATTGCCCCGGCGGGACCCGTAGGAGTTGAACCGGTCTTTGGCAACGCCGTTTTCGACCAGGTATTGTCCGGCTGGATATTCCTCGGGAATGGCGCCGGCCGGTGAGATATGGTCGGTGGTAACCGTGTCTCCCAGTATCAGAAAGGCACGGGCATCGCTGATATCTTCCGATGGTTGCGGCGTCAGGGAAAAACCGTCAAAATAGGGTGGTTTTTTGATGTAGGTGGAGGTGTCGTTCCAGGCAAAGGTGGTACTTTCGGCAACCTCAAGGGCTTCCCAGAAGCGATCGCCGTCGAAGATGTGCGCGTATTGCTTTTCGTAAAACTCTTTTTTGACGTGGGCCGTAACCAGTTCGTCGATCTGGACCCGTGACGGCCACAGATCCTCCAGGTAAACGGGCTGGCCGTTGGGATCGATGCCCACCGGTTCCAGGGTCAGATCGATGTCTACCCGGCCGGCCAGGGCAAAGATGACCACCAACATGGGTGATGCCAGGAAATTGGACTTGATGTTCTGATGAATGCGCGCTTCGAAATTGCGATTGCCGGAAAGCACGGCGGCCACGTTCAAATCGTTTTGGGTGATGACTTTCTCTATGTCGGGATGCAGCGGGCCGCTGTTGCCGATACAGGTGGCACAGCCGAAGGCGGCCAGATGAAAGCCCAGGGCGTCGAAATAAGGCAATAGACCGGCGGCTCCCAGGTAATCCATGACCACTTTGGAGCCAGGTGCCAGGGATGTTTTTACAACGGGTGGTATCTTGAGGCCCCGGGCGACGGCGTTTTTGGCGATCAGGCCGGCGCCCATAAGCACCTGGGGATTGGATGTGTTGGTACAGGAGGTGATGGCGGCAATGACGATGCTACCGTCGCCGATTTTCATGGGCAGGCCACCCAGCTCCATATCGAACCGACGCCGGGCCACCGGATGGCAGCGTTTGGCGCGCACGGTCTTACAGCCGGATTCATCGTGGAATTCGGAAATAGGTTTGATTTCGGCATCGCGGTTGTATTCGCAGCCGAGGATGTCGGCGAAGGTTTTCTTCATGTCGGGCAGTAAGATGCGGTCCTGGGGCCGGGCCGGGCCGGCCAGGCACGGCTGCACGCTTGACAGGTCCAGTTCCACCACTTGGGTGAATTCCGGCTCCGCTTCGCCGCTGTAGAACATCCCCGTGGCCTTGGTATAGGCCTCCACCAGCCGGGCACGATCACCCCTGCCGGTGAGTTTCAGGTAATCCAGGGTCTTCTGATCAACCGGAAAAAAACCGAGGGTGGCACCATACTCCGGGGTCATGTTGGCGATGGTGGCGCGATCGGTGACGGAGATGCGTTGCATGCCGGGACCGAAATACTCTACAAACTTTTCCACGACATTGAACCGGCGCAGCATTTCGGTGATGGTAAGAACCATGTCTGTGGCGGTAACATCCGCCTTCAGGCTGCCGGTCAGTTTGACGCCGATTACTTCGGGGATCGACATGTAGTAAGGCTGACCAAGCATGACGGCTTCGGCTTCGATGCCGCCAACGCCCCAGCCCATCACGCCGATGCCGTTGATCATGGGGGTGTGGGAATCGGTGCCAACGACGGTGTCCGGATAGACGATCGCATGGCCGTGCATATCTTGGGTGATGACCACCCGGCCGAGATTTTCCAGGTTCACCTGGTGGCAGATTCCCGAATTGGGGGGCACCACCTTGAAATTGGCAAAGCTTTTCTGGGCCCACTTGAGCAGTTCGTAGCGTTCGCTGTTGCGATTGTACTCCAGGGCCACATTTTTCTCAAGGGCGTCGTCGGTGCCGAAGTTATCCACTTGGATGGAGTGGTCCACCACCAGTTCCGTGGGAACCAGGGGGTTGACCTGCGCGGGATTTTTGCCCAGGGCCTTGACCGCATCACGCATGGCGGCCAGGTCTACCACCGCCGGCACGCCGGTAAAGTCCTGCATGAGCACACGCGCCGGATGGAATGGGATCTCCACCGGCGCGTCATAGCGCTTTTGCCAGCGGACGATATTGGCCAGGTCCACCTCCTTGACCACGTGGCCGTCAAACTTTCGTAACAGATTTTCCACCAGGATTTTTATAGAGTAGGGCAGCTTTTCTACCGATCTCCCGTTGTCGGCGGCATATTGAATGAAATCAAAGTAGGTGACCGTCTTTCCGTCGACTGAAAGCGGCTTCGAATAATCAGTATTTTTCATGGCAAGGTCCTTTTCGCAGGTTAAGTAGTCCGGGAAAATGATCGGTTGAAAATATAGGACGGCTGATCTGAGACGCTTTTTGCGAATCGGGGATTTATCGCAAAGCCATCAGGTTTTACTAAATTATAGAAATTTATTTTGCAGAGCAAGAAAAAAACAGGACGGCGAACCATCGGCAGGACAGACGGAATTAAATCCGGTAGATTCGGGGAAACAGTTTTTACCGGCGAAATGATTTTGGCGCTTGACAAAAACAGGCCCATGGATCATGTGGATGGCCAAGCTGGAAAGCAGACGGGCTGTCTGTCACAACAAAAACTGAAGACAGGAAAAGATTCCCCATGGTCGTCAAGAAAAAACAGATTGTCGAATGTGACCTCATCGATGTGG
Source organism: Desulfobacteraceae bacterium UBA2771 (assembly GCA_002352605.1). Classification (GTDB taxonomy): domain Bacteria; phylum Desulfobacterota; class Desulfobacteria; order Desulfobacterales; family Desulfosarcinaceae; genus Desulfosarcina. Next base: position 48,350 of record DEIP01000097.1, read on the forward strand.
CCTTCGGTGGCAAGGGGTTGGCCAAAATCGACGGCTTCGCCGTTTTCATCGATCAAAGCGTAACCGGCGACCGGGTCGCCGCCCGCATCACCAGAAAAAAACGCAACTACGCCGAGGCCGTGGTACAGGAACTGCTGGTGCCGTCGTCCATGCGTGTGGATCCGCCTTGTCCCTACAGCGGCTTTTGCGGCGGCTGCAAATGGCAGTTTATCGACTATCCCCACCAGCTTGAATTCAAACGCCGCCATGTGGCGGAGTCCCTGGAGCATATCGCACTGATCGGCGGAACCACCGTACACCCGACGCTACCGTCGCACCATCTATTCGGCTACCGTAACAAAATGGAATTTTCCTGCTCGGACCGTCGCTGGCTGATGCCCCACGAGATGAACACCGGTGCGGACATCAGCTTCGCATTGGGGTTGCATGTGCCCGGGACCTTCCACAAGGTGCTGGATACCCGAGCCTGCCTGCTGCAGCCGGAAACAGGAAACCGCATTTTAAATACCGTGCGCAGCTACATGCGCGCCTCGGATCGACCGGTTTACGGGCTGCGCACCCATGAAGGATTTTGGCGGTTTCTCATGTTGCGGCACTCGGTGGCCCGTGACCGGTGGATGGTCAATGTTGTTACCGCCATTGAGGATCGTGATGCGGTCATGCCCCTGGCCGACCTGCTCCTGGCCCAATTCCCCGAGGTGGTCTCCGTGGTCAACAATATTACGGCCCGGCACTCGGGCGTGGCCATCGGCGAGCGAGAAATCCACCTGGCCGGAGAACCGGCGCTGACGGATCGAATCGGCCCCTTTGAATTTGAGATCTCGGCCAACTCCTTTTTCCAGACCAACACCCGCGGTGCACAACAATTATACGACACGGTGGGGCGGTATGCGGCACTCAAGGGAGACGAGAAGGTGCTGGATCTGTATTGCGGCACCGGAACCATTGCCATCTGGCTGGCCCAACGGGCCGGGGAGGTGATCGGCCTGGAACTGGTGGAAAGCGCCGTAACTGACGCCCGCAAGAACTGTGAAAGAAACGGTATCGACAACTGTCGTTTTATACTCGGGGATATCAAAGATACCCTGGAGACCATCCATGCGGTGCCGGAACTCCTGGTGATCGATCCCCCACGTGCCGGCATGCACAAGGATGTGGTCAGGCAGGTGCTCAAACTGGCGCCGGAAAAAATTGTCTATGTTTCCTGCAACCCGGCCACCATGGCCAGGGACGTTCTGGAACTCAAGGCAGTATACACGGTCGAAGAGGTCCAGCCGGTGGACATGTTTCCCCACACCTTTCATATTGAATCCGTGGCCAGGCTGACCAAGCGCGGGTAAACGGGGTCATGCGGCCGTTATTTTTCATCAAGTTCCGCTAATAGAATTCCCAACCGCTTTCAGCGACGGCAGATGTTACGGTTATTGTTCCTCAGGTGTTGTTTTACACGTGTGTTTTGATATGGGTGACGACACCGCCGATGACTGATAATTTATCCATTCAATAAAAAGACATGAATCATGGACACACACGACGATCTTGAAAAGAGCCGCACCCAACTGAAAAAAGAGGCCGTGGCCCTCCAGAAAACAGGGGAGAAACTGGTCACGCTTTCCGACGACCAGTTAAGCCGCATGGCATTGCCCACGGCGCTGAGGGAGGCCATCCAGGAGGTTCGGGTGATGAAATCCCATGGGGCCCGGCGGCGTCAGATGCAGTATGTCGGCACGCTGATGCGCACCGCGGATGTTGAACCCATCGAGCAGGCACTCATGGCGATCGAACAGGGGGCCTACCGGCAGGCCAAAGAATTTCACCGTATCGAACGCTGGCGCGATGGGTTGGTCGGTGGGAATGATGACATGATGAATGAAATTATGGCCACCTTTCCCGATACGGATCGTCAGCGTCTGGGGCAACTGGTGAGAAGTGCCCGCAAAGAGAAACAGAAAAATACCCCGCCGAAATCCGCCCGCAATCTATTCCGTTATCTGAAGGAATTGGCAGCCGACCAATAGTGTCCGGCCATTTCGGGATGGACGCTGTTAAAACGCCCCCAACTGGCACGTGGACACCTTGATCTCCATGGATTCACAGGCACAGGCCACCTCCAATTTCGTCAGGTTTAACCGGTTGGCCACAGCCCAGGCCGCATCGCAGCTAATCTTCCCGCCATCCATGGCATCGGTAATGGCCTTTTTCAGATCCTGAGCAACGGCTGATGAGACCTCTATCTTTTTGTCTTTATTGGCGCCGTATCCAAAAAGTCCCATCTGGCATTTATTGATTCGTTTTTCCAGCAGGTCGATATTCATGCCCACGATCTTCGGGGAAACACCTTGTTTTTTGGCAATCTCGTGGGCCGCCGCGCAGGTAACACACCCTCCGTTTTCCCTGTTGCGGATTTCATCGGCGATGGCGGCATCGATTTTCCCGCCAGGATGTTTGGCTGCGTAATGGCCGGCATCTTCATGTGCCATGGTATACCTCGCTTTGGTTTGTGTGTTAACGAAATTGGCGTCGTCATCTTTTTTTGATCCCCGCCACTACCCAGTAAACACTCCATCCCACGACGACCGGTCCGATGCCGATCACGGCGGAGGGGATCATGGCCTGTTGCCAGGGCCTGAAATAAACGGCACAGGCCAGGGGCCAGAGAATGGAAATGACGATGGCCAGGCGAAGCGTCCAGGAAAATCTCATGGCGGGGCGGTGCAGCACGACTTTTTGGGGAGCCGGCAGCGGTTTCAGCATCCGGGGAACCAGGAAGATCCCCAGCACAATGAGCACGATAAGCAAGATTTCCTGTATGCCTGAAAACATGGGTCCTTTCAGTGGGCCATCGTAGGTTAACGGGTTGTTGACAAGGGGAATTATTATGACACAAACCCTTGGGTTAGGCAAACATAGACAACGCCGGAGCAAGGCTTTCGGCTCTCTCCTGATCTTGGGGATAAGGGCCGCGGCAAGAAATAAAAACACAGCTTGCTGTATGTTGGTCCATCTACCACGTTACATCCACCGGCACATCTCCTGATCTTCAGAGTCCTTGACACAAAAAGGGGCTTTTGAGATAATCACGATGGCGGTAAAACATTTCAGAACGATCCGTTTATAAGGACGCGACCCGGTTTTAAAAGCCATCAAAGAAATGCTTTAACAGGAACCCCCCATGTACTTATCCCATTTTTTTTTAAACCTTAAACCCTTTCAAATCACGACGGATCAACGTTTCTTGTATTTAAGCGATAAGCACAAGGAAGCGCTGGCTATCCTTAACTACGGGATTGAGGACAATCGCGGTGTTCTGGTTCTAACGGGTGATGTCGGCACCGGTAAAACCATCCTTGTTCACGCACTCATGGATAACTTGGGACCAGAGGTAAAAACGGCATTGATACAGGATCCCAGTTTGAAAGGGATCGATTTTTTCAACTTTGTGGCCCATGCGTTTGGCATGGAAACCGAATTTACAACCAAAGGCGAATTTTTAATCAATTTTGGCAACTTTCTGGATGGTCTCTTTAAAGCCAACCGGCAAGCCGTTCTCATTTTAGATGAAGCACAATATATAGACCCCGTTCAGCTTGAGGAGATCCGAATTTTATCCGATTTGGAGCGTGAGAATAACAGACGGCTCAATATTTTTTTTGTGGGGCAGGATGAATTCAATTTGTTGTTGGCGGATCCGCATCTTCGCGCGCTAAAGCAGCGGATCACGACCCACTATCATATTGGGCCATTGTCCCTGAAAGAAACGAGTGGTTACGTGGAATACCGGTTGAGGGTGGCCGGATGTGATCGGCAGCTGTTCACGCCGCCGGCGCTTAAGCGGATATTCAAGCTCACCAACGGTTATCCCCGCTTGATCAATATCATTTGTGACCACTGTTTGCTAGTCGCGTTCGTAAAGGATGTGCACCAAATCGATCCCGCCATCGTAAAGGAATGCGCTGCGGATCTGATGCATCCGAGCCAGTTCAAAAAAAAAGTCGATAGCCCCTTGGAGAACCGGTCAAGACTTGCCAATAAACCGGCGGCAGACATTCAGCCGTCCGCAGGGCCCAAAACGCTACCCGCGGTTACGACTCAAACGACCAAGCCATTTGAGTCTCCCGAGCGCCCAACGTCCTTGGCCTTCTTACGCAAACCAGCCTGCCTGTTCGCCGTGGTCGTTTTATTTCCGGCCTTGGTGTGGCTCCACTTTCGGGATGACCCGAACCCCAACCCTCAAGCATCTTCGCGATCCTCAAATTATCATAAGGAGAACCAGGCCGGAGCGGACGTCAATCCAAAGAAAAACGATGCAGTACCTTCGGCGACAATAAAACCGGATGACAATACCCCATCCGATGGCAAGGCGGAAGCCGCAGAAAGTGTTCCCCATGCAGACCCACTATCCACGCCGCCCGCAACCAGTGTAGATGATGCGCCGCCCGTGCGCTCTGAAAAGAAAGGGGAGACAGCACCGGTTGCGACCGAAATAACCTATCCCTCCCCCCATGACGGCATCGACTCCGACAAAAGCTCCCATTCAAGAGATAGCGGTCACGCCACTACCGGACACCAAAAGTGACCCAATCTCAGACCTATTGGTTGAACAGGGTCAATTGACCGGTTTTCTTCGGTCGGGACTTTACCGGGACGACCGCGGGTTCGCCGGAGGCCGATGCCTCCGGGACTTCATAGGTCACTTGGAACCGGTTTTGCCCCGTCGCTTTAATGGCGGTGGGCAAAGGGAGCATCAGCTCGCTTTCCTGGCGGGTGATCACCGGGAACCCGTATACCCGGTTGGTGTGTTTGATGGCCTTGCCCGCTGCTTGCCTGTCGCGGATAAATTGCAGGTGGTCATCGAACCGGTTGGCGATGCGCCGGCGTCCCGCTTCGATGACCTGCCCGCATCCTTCACCAATCGACGACTGGAAGGCCTTGTCCAGCTCGTACCCCACGCTGTTTCGGCCGGCAATGGCAGCGGCAAACAGGGTGGTCCCGGTGCCCAGAAACGGGTCTATCACCGTATCGCCCATGACGGAAAACATGGATACTAGTCGGTAGGCCAATTCAAACGGGTAGGCGCCGCTGCGTTGTCTCATTTTTTTATCACCGGTTTTTTGTCGGGTCCCCTTCAGATCCATCCAGACATCGGAAAACCACTGGTTGCGTTCCTCCCAGAAAAAAGCGCTTTGGCGTCGGTTGCCTTTTTCTTCCGGGGTTTTGAACAGGCGTTTGCCGCCTTTTCGAAAAATCAGGATGTATTCGTGTTCCAATGTCACATAGGCGCCGGGCGGCATCATGCCCGACCCCATGAACTTGTTGGGGGCGTTGGTCTGCTTTCGCCAGAGGATGTTGGGCAGGTTGCAAAAGCCCAGGCCCAGCATGTGGGACAGAATGCGACTGTGGTTGGGGTAGAGGGCAAAATCTCCATGAATGGTCCGGGTTGCATCGCCGATGTTGATGCAGGCAATGCCGCCGGGTACCAGTATCCGGTATAGATCATCCCATACCCGGTCCAGCTGCCGGTGCATTAGCTCAAACGCCTTTTTTCCGGTTTGGCTTTTCAGGGCGCTGTCGATGGCGACCTGGCGGCAGAACAACGCATCCCACATTTCGATCATCGGATAGGGCGGGGATGTTACCACCAGGTGAACACTCTGGGAGGCAACGTCGGTCATTTTTTTTGCATCGGCAAACCGGATGCGGTGGTCGGATATCATGGGTAGACCGGCTCCTTTGTGAATCCTTTCATTTCTCCAATATTTTCGGTTATTCGGCGCTCATTAAATTCACATCGGGGTCGATCGTATGGATCCAGATATTCCTCCGCCTTGGGGGTATGCAGCACCAGGATTACCCCTTCCCATACGGCAATTTCCGTTTTTAGGTCGATTTTCATATATGCTAAGCCTTTAACAATGGTATGGAAACGGTATTGCATGATGGGTTTCGGTAAGGGATAGGTATCAGAAAAAACAAGAAAAGAAAATCCGTATGCGATTAAGGTGATAAAATAGGGTGGTATCGATCCCATCGCCTTGACATCCAAAGGCGCGGCAAATATTCTGATAGCGATAACCAACAACGAAAAAGATGCTGTGGGAGGATGCCATGTCTCAACAAACCAGGGCGCACCTGATCGTCTCCGGTCGGGTTCAAGCCGTCTGCTTCAGAATGGAAACCCAAAAGGCGGCAGCGCGCTTCGGGGTTTGCGGATGGGTCAGAAACAAACGTGACGGATCCGTGGAAACGGTCGTCGAAGGTGACGAAACGGATGTGACGTCCCTGATCAACTGGTGCAAAACCGGTCCGCCCATATCCAGGGTGGAAAAAGTGGATGTTTCCTGGCAGGAATACCGGGGTGAGTTTGATGATTTCAGCATTCGATACTAACGCGAAGCCAATTACTGGAGGCAGCCATGGCCGTGATCAGATCCCTTCAAAAAGCCGAAAAATTAGAAATTGAGAAATTTACCCCCCCGAAGGATATCCGCTCCCTTTCCAAAACGCATGTGCCCTATAGCGGGTCCCCGCAAAAACATCCCCTGGATTCGGAGCAGATCATCCTAATCCCCGATCCATATAACGAAAAAAGCCCTTACCTGGAATTTTGCAAACATGACATCACCCACGTGGAAAAACTGGCCAATATCGTCAATATGGGCGGGGAGACGGTCAGCATAGCCAGAATCTGGGTCAAAAAAGGCAGCCTGGCCATCCAGTGTACGCCGTTTCAGGTTACATAACTGTAGAGACGTTCATGGTGTGAGTTGACGCCATCACGGTTTCGCCCGATTTTCCGACATCCGGTCTCAGTCATCCGTCTTCTGGATTCGGTCAGGCGCAGGCATCCGTATCCATCAATTTCCGGTTCGTAAGCTCACTTTTTTCCGCGGCATTGTCGAAGGCATCATCAAAATCCATGCCGATAGTGACTTCGCTGCCGCCGCTGACTTTGGTTTTGGCGTTGGGATAGCGCTTCCTGAAGACATGGAGCATGGCGGTATTTTCGCGCAGGACCGTGGCGGAAAATGCCTTGAAGTTATTCTCTTTGGCGATACGCTCCAAGTCTGCCAGCAAATAGGAGGCGATGCCCATACCCTGAAAATCCTCACGAACAACAAAGGCCACCTCCGCTTCGGTATCGCTTTCATTCGCATAGGAGCCGATGGCGACGATCTCCTGGTGGCCCCCGATGCGAACGAGACCGATCATGGAAATGTTTTTCCGGTAATCCACGCTGGCCCATTGTTGCTGCACCACCTCGTGGGAGAAAAGCTTCATTTTGTAGAAAAACCGGAAATAGATGGTTTTTTCCTGAAGGGAGTAAAAAAAGTTGCGGTAGGCAAACTCATCAGAGGGCAGCAGGGGGCGGAACTCCACTGTTTTGCCGTCTTTCAGCGTTAACCGATTTTTATAACCCTCGATGAAGATCAAGTCGTCCCGGGAGGGCGGCAGCTGATCAGAGAAGATGTAATGTCGGGTTTTGGCTACGTCGATGAGTTCCTCTCTGAACTTGGGATGGGCGATTTGGGCCAGTTCCATCACGCGCTGATAGATACTCTTTCCCTGAAGCTCGGCGATACCGTACTCGGTAACCACGAAGTTTACATCACCCCGGGTCGTGGCCACCCCGGCACCTTCGCTCAAATGGGGAACGATTCTAGAGACGGCACCGTTTTTGGCTGTGGAGGGTAGGGCGATGACGGAAAAGCCTCCTTTGGACATGGCGCTGCCCCGCAGAAAATCCACCTGATCACCGATGCCGCTGTAAAACAAATAGCCCATGGAATCGCTGCACACCTGTCCGGTCAGGTCCACCTCCAGGGCCGAGCTGATGGAGATGAGGTTGTCGTTTCGGGCGATGACGGTGGGGTCGTTGACGAATTCCGACGACCGGAAATAGAACGTGGGATTGTTGTCCACATAGCGGTATAGCTTATCCGAGCCCATGCACAGGGAGGCCACCACGCGGCCGGGCAGCAGGGTTTTTTTGCGGTTGGTAATCACTTTTTTCTCGAGTAGGGGCAAAAAACCATCGGTAATCAACTGGGTGTGGATGCCCAGATCTTTCTTGTTGGTCAGGTGCTGCAAGATGGCATAGGGAAGGTGCCCGAAACCGATCTGAAGGGTGGCGCCATCGTCCACCAGTTGGTTGACATAAAACCCGATGCGGCTGGCGGTTCCCGAATCCTTGATGATAGGCAGGGCCTCCACCAGCGGCTCCTCGTACTCCACGAGATAGTCGATATCGTCGATGTGAACAAAACCGTCTCCCCACGTCCGGGGCATGCGGGGATTGACCTGGGCGATGACTATTTTGGCATTTTGCATGCCGGCTTGGGTGATGTCGATGGATACACCGAGACTGCAGTAACCGTACTTGTCCGGTGGACTGACCTGAATCAGGGCCACATCTAGGCCAATCCGATGGTTGGCAAAGTATCGGGGAATTTGGGACAGGTAGGTGGGAATGTAGTCGATTTTGCCTTCGAAGGCCGCTTTTCTCATGGAACTGCTGATGAAAAAAAGCTTAAGGGAGAATCGCCTTAAAAACCGGGGATCGTCCACATAGTCCGAAAAGGTCCAGGAAAGCATCTGGTAGACCATGATATCCTGCATGCTCTGATCTTCCACCATGGTCCGGATCAAGTGCTGGGGTTCACCGCATCCGGTGCCGATGAACACCCGGCTTCCATTCTTGATTTTGGATATGGCGGTTTCAGCGTTCACCAGCTTCCCAGGACATGTCCTCTTCAGATCCATCCTGTTCCTTCCCATCCTCAAATAAAAATAAAACGGTGAACGGCACCGATACCCCGTCACCCCAATAGGGGAGAATATAAATCGTGGTCATTCCATCCTAAATCCATCGGATAGTCAAGCAGACAGTTAGGGCGATGCGAATGCGTTTGAAGGCCCACATGAACCCGTTCAATGGTCACGATGATGAAATTTTACGTAAATGCACCGACTATCGGTCCCAATCTACACAAAACAGTTGACAGGATCGAGGCCGGCTCATACTTTTCCCAGCCAGAGAGTTATCACCGTGTTCTCACAGAAAGGCAGGAAAAGACCCATGAAAGTGATTCAATACAAACAGGAACCGGAGACCCGCTTTGAAAACGAGATGGTAAAGGGCGTTTCCGGCCGGGTTGTCATCGGCAAGGCGGATGGCGCCGCCAATTTTTGCATGCGCGTGTTCGAACTGGACAAGGGCGGCTTTACCCCAAAACATCAACATGACTGGGAGCATGAAATTTTTTTCCATGCCGGTCGGGGTGAGGTATGGCAAAACGGCAACTGGGTGCCTGTGAGATCCGGCAGTGTGGCCTATATTCCCGGCAACCAAGAACACCAGATCAGAAATGCCGGCGACGACCGGCTAACCTTCGTTTGCCTGATACCATCCGGCGCGCCGGAACTGTAGCATGGCCGGACCATGCCGAAGTCCGCTGCCCACCGTAGACATCATCATCGAGGTACGTGATGACCATCCCCGATTTGCCGGACGTATTTGATTCCCTGTGGCTGGATGCCTGCTTGGCCACCATGGCCGGCAAGCGCCCATACGGCATGCTTGAAAAAGGCGCCATGGCCGTAAACGACGGTCGCATTGTCTGGCTCGGGCCCCAGGATCGTCTTTCTGCGGATGCGGTAGCAACCGCCCGGTCGGTGGTCCGCCTTGGTAACAGATGGGTCACCCCGGGGCTCGTCGATTGCCATACGCACCTTGTCTACGCCGACAACCGCGCCGGAGAATTCGAAATGCGGCTCAACGGTGCCACCTACGAGGAGATCGCCCGGTTCGGCGGTGGCATCATCAGCACGGTTACAGCGGTGAGAAACGCCACGGAAACAGAACTCTTCGATCAATCTGCCGTCCGGCTCAAAGCCATGCTGGCTGAAGGGGTGACCACCGTGGAAATCAAATCCGGATACGGACTGGATACGGAAAACGAGTTGAAGATGCTCCGGGTCGTGCGGCGATTGGACGAGGCCTTCCCGGCGGACGTTTTGGCGACGTTTTTGGGCGCCCACGCCCTGCCACCGGAATATACGGGACGGTCGGACGCCTATATCGACTTGGTGACAGACGCGATGATTCCCGCCGTGGCCGCCGACGGTTTGGCCCGGGCGGTGGATGCCTTTTGCGAACGGATTGCTTTCTCCCCGGAACAGATCGAACGGGTTTTTTCCGCCTCCAGACAAAACGGCCTCGACGTCAAACTGCATGCCGAACAACTCAGCGACAGCAAAGGGGCCGTCATGGCTGCCCGTTTCGGTGCCCTGAGCGCGGACCACCTGGAGTATTTGGCGGATGACGGCGCTGAAGCCATGGCCGCAGCCGGCACCGTGGCGGTGTTGCTCCCGGGGCCCTTTTATTTTCTCGGGGAGACAAGAAAGCCGCCGGTGGATCTGCTGCGCCGGCGAGGGGTCACCATGGCCCTGTCCACCGACTGCAACCCCGGGACCAGTCCGACCACATCGCCGCTTCTGATGATGAATATGGGCTGTGTCAATTTCGGTCTTACCCCGGCTGAAGCCTTGGCCGGTTTTACGCTCAACGCCGCCAGCGCACTGGGCATACAAGACCGACGGGGGACCCTCGAGATCGGCAAACAGGCCGATTTTGCAGTCTGGGACATTCAAGAACCAGCTGAACTGGCTTATCGCATGGGTGGGAATCCCTGCCACATGACTGTTATCGGCGGAGAGATCGTTAACGGTTGACGTTACCCTCCTGTTCTGCGATATGCGTAGTTTCATCGGTTTTGCGGGAAAACGGAGCCTCCAAAAGGTCGTTGAATTGATGAATCGTTATTCTTCCGAGATGAAACGGGGCAGCTAAATTGTTGTGCGATGGTTTCTCCTTTTCCAAATAAACCCAATAATCAGAGAGGAATCCAATGATTACCTTGCTGGATTATGGTGCGGGAAACGTCCGCAGCGTCATCAACGCCATCGAGAAACTGGGTGAAACGGTCAGTGTGGCCGCGTCGGGCCGCGAAATCCTGGCTGCCGAAAAGTTGGTTTTCCCCGGGGTGGGGAACTTCGGCAGCATGATGCATATCCTAAGACGGAAACAGTTTGTGGAACCGCTGCTGGGTTATCTGGGCTCCGGGCGTCCCTTTCTCGGAATCTGTGTGGGTATGCAGGCCCTGTTTGAAGGCAGCGATGAAGCTCCCGAAGAGAACGGACTGGGCATCCTGCCGGGACGGGTGAAACGGTTTGACGTGGATCTGGCCGTTCCCCATATCGGCTGGAACGGAATCAGCGTCAAACAGCCCACCGACCTTTTTTACGGGCTTGACGGTGACGAGAAATTCTATTTTGTACACTCCTATCACGTGGTTGCCGACGATCCGGCAGTGGTTCTGACGACCACCGATTACGGATATCCGTTTGTCAGCGCCGTCCAAAAGGGCAGCGTCCAGGGCACCCAGTTTCATCCGGAAAAAAGCGGGGCCTCCGGCCTGACCTTGCTGGAGAATTTTATCCGCAAGGATCGTGAAGCGACGATCCCCATGCGAAGCCCGTCGCAGACCCGCCTGACCAAACGCATCATTGCCTGCCTGGATGTACGTACGAACGACCGGGGTGACCTGGTGGTGACCAAGGGTGACCGGTATGATGTGAGAGAAGACGGCAATGTACGCAACCTGGGCAAGCCTGTGGAATTGGCCGGCCGCTACTTTGATGAGGGGGCCGACGAGGTGACCTTTCTCAACATCACCGGGTTTAGGGATTTCCCCCTGGAAGACATGCCCATGATCCAGGTGCTCAAAGATACGTCCAGAAACGTATTCGTGCCGCTGACCATCGGCGGCGGCATCCGGGATTTTACCGATAAAAACGGCCGCGCCTACACGGCGCTTCAGGTGGCGGCCGAGTACTTCCGCTCCGGGGCGGACAAAGTCTCCATTGGCAGCGATGCGGTTTTCATCGTCGAGGAATATCTGAAAACCGGTGAAAAGAGCGGCCGGAGCACCATCGAGCAGATCTCATCCATGTACGGCAACCAGGCTGTGGTCATCTCCATCGATCCCCGCCGCGTGTATGTGGATTCTCCGGATCAGACCCCTCATCCAACCGTCGAAACCACCATTCCAGGGCCCGAGCATCAGCGATACTGCTGGTTCCAGTGCACCGTGAAGGGTGGACGGGAAGGGCGGGATGTAGATGCCGTGACGTTGGCCCGGACGTGTGAGACATTAGGCGCAGGGGAGATCCTGCTTAACTGCATCGACCGTGACGGTACCAATATGGGGTTTGACGTCGAGCTGATCAACGCCGTGAAGCGGGCGGTCACCATCCCGGTGATTGCCTCCAGCGGTGCCGGATGCGAAGCCCACTTTGCCGAGGTATTTGAACGGACCGATGTCGAATCGGCCCTGGCCGCCGGTATCTTTCACCGACGCGAAGTGCCCATCGCCGCCGTCAAAGCACATCTTAAGGGCAAGGTTGAAGTCAGACAATAGCCGGTTGAATATTGGGTTTATTGTGAAAATCCCGCCAGCACGGCTTTTCCCTTTGACCCAAAAGAATCGATCCGCTCGGCTGGGCATCGTTCATCAGGTCTCCCCCAGGTAGCATCCCTCGTAATCCAACGTGCAAAGGGGGGGCGCTTCCCCATTGAAAACGGCATTGACCACCTCTCCCAAGAAAAGGGTGTGGTTGCCCGGCGCCAGACGCTGGGTAATGCGACACTCCATGCAACCGATGCAGTCCGCCAGGATCGGACATCCGGTCACACCGTCGCGACAGGCGATCGAGGCAAATTTTGCCCCTGGATCCGGGCCCTTAAAGCGGGCCAACAGATCCTTCTGATCCCCGGCAAGGATATTCAGGGCGAAATGGCCGCTTTTTTCCAACAATTCGTGTGAATAGCGGTTGGGGTGGACCGCCACCATGATCAGTGGCGGATCGAAGGATACCTGGCTCACCCATGAGGCGATCATGCCGTTGGTGGTGTCCGCATACCGACTGGTAAGCACGTAGATCCCGTACGTCATGTGGGCCATATTATTCCTAAGGTCTTCGTTCATGATCTACTCCCGCGAATGTGTTGATTCCAGGTGGGTTTGCAAGGTATCCATCTTCTTTGAACCGGAAGAAAATGGCTGTTATTAATACCTGCCGTATTCCCCCACCGGGGTTCGAGCCAATGTTCTCGACCCGAACCGCTCCATTTATTTTTTTTACAGTGTGCTAAAGGATAGGGCAATACGATACGATATGAAATGTACGCGTGGGTTGTCAATGAGGCCGGCAGCCTTTTCGAAAATAAAAAGTAATAATGGGTTAAATACTTGATAGTTTAATAGAAAACGAATATATAGTGTGATGTAGTATTTTTGATGCACAATATCATTACGACATGAACCAAACGAAGAAAGGCGATGAACCAATATGACTGATAAAGGAAAACGCGATCACAATTATCACGGCGGGCAATATGTCAACTTGATCGTGGATCCGCAGCGGTCGGCATTGTTGAAGAGAATATCCACCGACCTTTCCAGCATCACCTTGGATGACCGTCAGCTCTGCGACTTTGAACTGCTTACCACGGGGGCCTTTTCCCCGTTGGCCGGTTTCATGAACCGCAGTAATTACGAATCCGTTCTGGATCGGATGAAGCTGCAGGACGGGACACTGTGGCCGGTTCCTATCTGCCTGGACGTCTCTGAAACGACGGCCAGGCCTTTGGAAGCCGGTCAGTCCGTGGTCGTTCGGGATCCCGAAGGATTTCTCCTGGCCATTATGCATGTGGAAGATATCTGGAAGCCGGACAAGGAAAAAGAGGCGACGCTCCTTTACGGAACCACCGATAAATCCCATCCGGGGGTGGCCGGTTTATTTCAAAATATTGGTGAATATTATATTGGCGGCGCCCTGGAAGTGTTGAACCTACCGCTTCATTTTGATTTCAAGCAGCTGCGAATGACACCACCGGAAGTTCGTGGACTTTTCAAGAAGCTGGGGTGGAATCGCATCGTCGGTTTTCATACTGCAAACACCATTCACCAGCCGGAATTCGAAATGGCCATCCGCGCCATGAAAAAAAGCCGGGCCAATCTGTTGCTGCTTCCCGGCGTAGGAATGACCGGTCCCGGTGATTTCGACTATTACACGCGTGTCCGCTGTTACCGCCATGTCGTTGGATATTTCCCCCCGGAATCCGCGGTCATGAGCCTTCTTCCCCTCTTCATGAGGATGGCGGGCCCGCGGGAGGCGCTGCTTCAATGCATCATCGGTAAAAATTATGGCTGCACCCACTTCATTATTGGCCATCGGCATGCGGACCCGTGTGGCCAAAATGGCGCGGCGCCGTTTTATGACAGCGATGCCACACACGCCTTCGTACAGGAGTTTGCCGAAAAGATCGGGATATCTGATATCTCGTTCGATGAACTGGTCTACCTGCCTTTTGAAGACGAATTTTTCCCGAAGGATGAAATCGACGCGGGAACCGAGACGATCTCTCTTTCAAGTTTAGATATTCGTGACCGAATCCGATCCGGCAGAAGGATCCCCCGATGGGCCACCTTTCCGGAGGTGGTGGGTGAACTGAAAAAAGCTTATCCACCACCTTCGAGGCAAGGCTTTACCATATTTTTTACCGGCCTGTCCGGGTCCGGAAAATCGACCATCGCCCGTGTGCTTTATGCCAAGATGCTTGAAATTGGAAAACGCCCGGTCACCCTCTTAGATGGGGACATTGTCAGACTGAATCTTTCCAATGAACTGACCTTTTCCAAGGAACATCGGGATATCAATGTCCGGCGCATCGGCTTTGTGGCCTGCGAGATCACCAAAAACCGGGGGGTTGCCATCTGTGCGCCCATCGCCCCGTATGCGGCTACTCGTGCCGAAATTCGATCCAATATTGAAGCCTCCGGCGGTTTTGTCGAGGTCCATGTGGCAACGCCTCTGGATGTCTGTGAAAAGCGTGACCGAAAGGGCATGTACGCCAAAGCCAGGGCTGGGCTAATAAAAGGATATACCGGCATTGACGACCCCTATGAAATTCCGGATGCCCCTGAAGTGCGGGTGGACACCTCCGGCAAATCGCCGGATGAGGCCGCCCAAGAGATTCTTATTTTTTTGGGACAAAAGAGGTATATATAATTAACGAAATTCAAACGACAACAGGATGGCTGCCCCATCGCTTAATGGATTTCGGTAACAAAACGGCATGGACACAATAAACGGACCTATGAAAAACACAAAGCAAAAGATTCTCGTTGTTGGTGGGGCCGGCTACATCGGTTCCCACATGGTTCGACAACTGGTTAATGCCCGATATGACGTGGTCATTCTGGACAACCTGTCGACCGGCCGCCGTAGACTGGTTCAAGGCGATGATTTCGTTCAAGGAGATCTGGGAGACCCCGCCTTGCTGAGCAGGCTGTTCGGCACGCATATATTTGATGCGGTGATGCATTTTGCGGCGTTTTCCCAGGTCGGCGAATCGATGAATCAGCCGCTCGAGTATTACCGGAATAACCTGGCTGAAACGATTTTCTTGCTTGATGCCATGATGCGTCATGGTGTGAGGCGATTCATTTTTTCATCCACAGCAGCCGTTTACGGAGAGCCGATGGCGATCCCCATCACCGAAGAACATCCGTGCATGCCCACCAATCCGTATGGGAACACGAAACTGGCCGTAGAGCGTATGTTGGTCGACTGTGATGCGGCTCACGGATTGAAATTTACGGCCCTTCGTTATTTCAATGCGGCCGGTGCCGATGAATGCGGTGAGATTGGTGAAATGCACGACCCTGAAACGCATCTGATTCCCATCATTTTAAAGGCGGCTTCAGGTCAGATTGACCACATCCGGGTATTTGGCACCGATTATCCCACCGCGGACGGCACCTGCATACGGGATTACGTGCATGTCAACGATTTGGCCCAGGCCCACCTGCTGGCCCTGGATGCATTACTCGCAGGCGGGGAGAGTAACGTTTATAATCTGGGGAGCAGCAACGGATTCTCGGTGAAGGAGGTGATCGGCAAAGTGGAAGCGATCACCGGAAAAAGGTTGCCGGTAGTGGACGCGTCGCGCCGACCCGGTGACCCGGCAATCCTGATTGCCAGTTCTGAAAAGATTAAACAGGAGCTGGGCTGGAACCCGGTGTACAACGACCTTGAAACGATCATCCGAACCGCGTGGGACTGGCACCTAAAACAATGAATACGTGAGAAATAACCATGTATCTTGATTTTTACCAATTGAATTTAAAGCCTTTTCAGATCAGTACGGATCCCCGATTCCTATTGCTTGGCGAAAAGCACCGGGAGGCGTTAGCGGTTCTGAAATATGGCATCCTTGACAACAAGGGGTTTCTGCTGCTCACCGGGGATGTGGGCACGGGAAAGACCACGCTTCTGAATGCCCTTGTCGAAACTCTGGGCGTGGATGTGCTGGTTGCCATGGTTCCCGATCCCGGCCTGTCGAAAATGGATTTTTTTAATTTTGTGGCCGACTCTTTCGGAATGAAAAAACATTGCCGAAGCAAGGGCGAGTTCCTCATTTATCTAAAAAACTACTTGATTGAAGTGAATCGACAAAACAAGCAAGCCCTTTTGATCATTGATGAATGTCAGCGCCTAAATCAGACCCTACTGGAAGAGATCCGGCTGCTTTCCAATATTGAAATGACGAACACCAAATTGATCAATATATTTTTCGTGGGCCAGAGCGAGTTCAATGATATCATTCTGAGCCACCACAACCGAGCTATCCGTCAGCGAATCACGATCAATTACAACATCACCGCTTTGTCCGAAGCGGAAACACAAGCATACATCTGCTTTCGGCTGAGCATTGCCGGCGCCGACGATACTATTTTTACATCCGGTGCGATCGACGAAGTGTATAAGTTCTCCGACGGTTACCCCAGGTTGATCAATATCATTTGCGACCAGGCATTGTTAACCGGCTTTGTCAAGGAAAAGAGACAAATCGATGAGAAGATCGTCGTTGAGTGTGCCGATGAACTGAAAATCAAGCGAGTGGGATTCATCGAAGACAGTGAGGCGATACCTGAATCCGGGATAGCACTTCAGGTAAAAAGTCTGCTGGCCGCCTTGCGTAAACGCCTGCCCTTGATTCAACCTCAGGCGTTGGTGCTCGTTGTTCTTCTGATCATTTTGTCGGGACTGGTGATCACCGTCATTTTTAACCGGCATTCGTCCGACATGGAAAACCCGTCATCGGCCGTTGATGTGCGTGAGACGTCCGGTAATACCACGGCCCGGAACGATAGTGACCTGGCGAAAAATGATACCGGGGATGGGTTAGGTGCCGCCGAGCGCGTTGCAGCGTCTATGGTGTTGCCAAACAGCCGGGGACACGAAAATTTCAATCATTCACCGATGGCGATCGATAGTACGCCTGAAGAGACAATCGGCGACGGGACGCTTGACGCAAAACAGTCTGATACATCACCGACGTCCCCGATCGGTGAGGATGCGGAACAACGAATTTCGTTGGGTGACATACAGGAAAAGTTCGGTATCTATCCCGAGGTTCATTTTGAGTTAAATTCCAACAATCTGGATGAGTCGGGCTACCAACTGCTTGGCGTGATTTCCCGGTTCTGTCTCCAGAATCCGGAGACCATTGTCGTTTTAAGAGGTTACACCGATAAATCCGGGGTGCGTGCTTACAATTTAATACTCGCTGAGTTTCGAGCGGATATGGTGAAGAGCTATCTGGTCGGAAGGGGGGTCTCGGATGAAGCCATTACAACCCTTGGAATCGGGCCTGGCGAGGAGGGACCCGGCGGTACCAAGGTCCCCTACTACGAAGGGAAACGTCGAAAGGTAGTTGTCGAACTCATATCGCCAATCGGCTGATTGGTGGTTCAGACGCAACATGGTTTAACCCCGAACGGGATGTTTAAAGCAGTCCGCCAACCACCGTACGGTGAATTGTAGAAAGATATCCTGGTGGGCGGTGTCGCTGATCCGATGATCCGCCCCTTCCAATATCAGTTGTTTTTTCGGATCGTCGGCCAACCGATAAAGGGTGTGCGCGTTCTCAACAGGGACCGTCTCATCGTTGCTGCCGTGGATTATCAGGATGTGATCAATAGGTCCAATGGTATCGATAATATCGAAAGCCAGCCGATTCTTGAAAATATCATTTTTCAATGATTCAGGTGAACCTTCAGGAATGTGGATGGCGCGGCTTTGAACCGGTGTGGCCAAGGTAACGATGGCAAATGGTGAGAGACGGCGTGCCGCCGTGAGGCAGACGGTTCCGCCGATGCTGCTTCCAAACAGGCCGATGGGCATCTTTTTGCCAAATTTCTTGTTAACGGCATGGATCGCGGCAATCAAATCCGAACTACGGTTTTCCAGCGTGGTATCATGCTCGAATACACCTTCACTTTCACCACAGCCCCGATGGTCGAATCGAAAATAGCCCAGGCCGACAGCGTTGCAGCCTTTGGCCAGTTCAAGTTGTTTGGGTGAATTTTTATCGGCCATCAAGCCGTGGCAGCCGACAACCACAGCCGACGGTTCGAATGTCGGCAGATGAAGTACACCGGACAAGTCCAGGCCTTCTGCGCTGAATCGTACCATGTGTTCTCTTTTCATCAACATTTGATTGTCTGAATGTAGATAGTATCGGCCTGTTTTTTCGAATTCCTCAATTATCGATGAATATCGTATCTAATTTAACATTGAACGTCAATTGTAAGGCTTTCTACAATAAAATTAAATAACCATACATCTAGGACGGGAGGTACATGAACATGGACTTGCCGATTGTTATCGGAATAACCGGAGCCAGCGGGGTCGTATACGGTATCGAGGCGCTTAAGATTCTAAAAGATCTCAACCGGGAGACACACCTGATCCTGAGTCAAGCAGGAGAGACGACGCTGAGGATTGAAACCAATTATTCACCCGACCAGGTGAAACGTCTCGCGCAGGTGGTTCATCGGATCGACGACATGGCTGCGCCGGTGGCCAGTGGTTCTTTTTTTACCCAGGGGATGCTGGTAGCGCCGTGTTCGATCAAGACCCTGTCTGCCATTGCCAATTCGTACAGTGACAATCTTCTTGTTCGTGCGGCCGATGTCAACTTGAAAGAAAAAAGGCCCCTGGTGCTCATGGTGCGTGAGACCCCTTTGCACAAAGGTCATCTGGAACTAATGTCACGGGCGACGGATCTCGGCGCCGTTATCCTGCCGCCTGTTCCCGCGTTTTACCATCGGCCTGCAGGAATCAAGGATTTGATTCATCAGAGTGTAGGCAAGGCGTTGGACTTTTTTAAAATCGAGCACCACCTGTTTAAACGCTGGGGCACTTAACGCCTGATACAAGACCGGGCAGTTAAAAGTGGGAAATACTTTTTGCGAATTCCGGATCTTTGAACAGCCTTTGGGCAAATTTCAAGTACTTCTCGGCAATGGCACGGACGGCCAGCTGCAGCGCATAAGGTTTAATGGGTTTTTCCAGCAGATGATTAACATCGGATGCCACACACATGTTCACGACGTCATCATTGGCGTTCCCGGTGATAATAATGGCATCCGAATGGGCCGTGGGGAATTTTTTCTCAATGGCGTCAAGGAAGTAGAAGCCGCTGGCACCGCCAAGATAGACATCCACGACAAAAATGGCTACCCCGATATCCCTACCGTAACAATAGGCAGTGGCCGCTTCGGAGTCCGTAAAGGACAGAACTTTCCCCCACGTATAAAAACGCTTGATCGTCGCTGAAACTATTTCACACACATCCGGGTCATCATCTACAATGATTACATCTAAGCCTTCAGGCATTTTGGGTATCCCCTCCACTATGAATTAAAATAGGGACTGCGATCGGGAATAAATCTTCGTTTAATTTTGTCCGCGGTCCCTCGGTTCATGCTTCCCGAATATTGAATTTGGCCATTTTTCGATAGACCGTCGCTGTATTGATGCCAAGCAGTTTTGCCGCTGCAGCCTTATTTCCCGACGCTTTTTGAAGGGCATGCAGGATGGTTTTTTTCTCGATCGCTTTCAAATTAAAATTGACATCTGCAGGTGTCCCATTATCCGTGCGCATGGTGATTTCATTCGGCAGATCATTCACATGAAACACATCTTCGATTCCCAAGGCAAAAGCTCTTACAATGACGTTTTCAAGCTGTCTGACATTTCCGGGCCATCGATATCCCATCAACGATGCCATCGCTTCCGGGCTGACGCCAGGAAGCGATGGCGATCCCGGACGGTTGTGTTTTTTGATAAGATGGCGAATCAGTAAGGGGATGTCTTCTCGAATGTCGCGTAAAGGCGGCATCGTGA
>DEIP01000172.1 GCA_002352605.1 Desulfobacteraceae bacterium UBA2771
TATTTTTGCGCGAGCCCTAAGCGCATTGATTGATGGGCCTGTTGAAACATTCGGATGAAAGTGATCGAAACCAAGGGGTTTGTCAGCGATAGTGACCTTGACGCGTTTAAAAAGGCTGGATTTTCCGATCTCCATGCAGCAGGTTAGCCAGGTTGGTTTCGATGTGCTGATTCTTGGTCAATCCGCTATACCTTGATGCGCCAGCAACGGTGGATGGTCTTGCGTTTATTCCGGTAATCCTCGGGGATGGTGCTGGCCGTGATCTCCTGCATATCGGAAACCTTCAGCTCATCCATGCGGGGTTCGAAGCTCTGGTGGTTGGTGGAGAAAAAGAGCGTGGCGCCCGGCCGAAGCAGTCCGACGACCGCTTCCAGGAGCCGGGGATGGTCCCTGGCGATGTCGAAGGCCACGTTGCGGGTTTTGGTGGTGGAGTAGGAGGGCGGGTCAACCACGGCCAGATCGAAGCGTTGTTTTTCTCTTGCGGCCTTTTTCAGAAAATCAAAGGTGTGTGCTTGGACCAGTCGGTGGGTTGCCGGGTTGATGCCGTTGAGGACCATGTTCTCCCTTGCCCATTGAATCACGCTCCCCGACCGGTCGACGGAAACGGTGGTGCGGGAGCCACCTTTGGCGGCATAGCAGGAGAAGGAAGCCGTGTAGCAGTACAGGTTGAGAAAATCTTTTCCGGCGGACATTTCCCGGACCATTTGCCGGGTGTCCCGATGGTCGGGAAACAGGCCCGTATCTACATAGTCGTAAGGATTGACCAGAAATTTCAAATCCCGCTCTGCCAGGATGATTTTCTTGTCGGTATGGTCGATGCGCGCGTAGCGCTTGCCGTCCTGTTTACCTGCCCGCCTTTCTTTGAGATGCACCTTCTCCATCGGTACATTCAGCGCATTGGCAACGGCCTGCCCCATCATCGGCAACCATTCGGGCACAGACTGACGCCGCATATACTCACCGATCACCAGGTGGCCACCGTACCAGTCTACCACGACCCGGATTTCGGGGATGTCCCAGTCATAGAGCCTGAACACCTCGATGTTCTTTTTGGCGAAGCGATTGCGCAGGTGTTTGTACTGCTTCCTTACCCGGTTGGCGAGCATCTCTCCCTGGCGACGAAAGCGTTTTGAGATATTGATATCACACATGTGTTCAAAACTGCCGTATGTCTGTTTTCGTATTTTTTAAGGGCCTTGGTACAGCGGCACATCGGGGGATTGCCGCTTTGATAAATTACCGCCTCTTTTTCTTCCGACGCCTTTGCATACGGGTCGGTCTTTTGACCGCCCCGTTCCTTTTTGCGCACCCCCTTGTGTCCGTCTGCCGCTCACAGGCCCCCTGTTCCCCTCACCAGGGTATAGAGCAACTCGAGGGGTTTTCCCTGCCGTCCCGGTTTTTTGTCGATAATCACCTTCCAGGAGGAATTTTCTTCCAGCGTCCACATCATCTCGTGAATCTTTGCCAAAATGCCTTCGGCGCCCCCCCCCATGGTGTTAATGGTTTCGGATTCCTGGAAAGAGACGTTGTCTTTTTCATTCGTGCCGGGGCCGAGTCCCACCAGAACGGACCCCTCCCCGATATCCACCAGGGCTCGGTTGATCGCTGACGACAGCCTGGGAGCAATGGGAGAGAGTTCCATGTGAATCAGTTTGGATAGTTCATATGGGGTCATTTCGTGTCAAACTCCTAATCTGAAAGTCTATAAGATAGCCAGCAGGCCATAGATCTCTTCCTTGCGGGAATAAAAATCGGACATAATCCGGTTCACCGCCACTTCCGACAGGCCGAGTCGTTCGCAAACCCGATCGTAGTGGGTGTAGTGGCCGCAAAACAGTTCACCGTTGATTCCGGATATCGAACATATGCTGTCGGCCAGGTAGACCATTGCGGTCTCTTTCGGAATGTCCTCTACCGCATCGGTCAGGTGGTGGTTCTCAATGGTACCGGCCAGGGTTTCACTGAAGTTCCAAAGCCCGGCGATTCGTCCGCCGAGATGGGCGTGGTCGATGCCCAGCACCTGACGCTCGGCCGCCACCAGACTCAGACGATCGACATCCATAGCCTTGCGGATCTCCGCCATGGCGTCACCCATGTACCGGTCCAGAACGATAACACCGATATCTTTGAGCAACGCCGCCGTGAAAACGATGTGCTTTTCCGGCGCCTGGATAGATTCAGCGATAGCGCCGGCCATGAGGGCACAGGAAACGGACTGCTTCCACAACCGGCCCTCCTCGAGGCCGTATCCCTGGCGGGCGGATTTCAGCGGTCTGGTTACACTGTTGAGCAGCACGATTTCGACCATCCGTTTCAGTCCCAGCAGAACCACGGCATCATGAACCGAGTCTACTTTTTTCTTGAACCCGAAGGCAGCTGAATTGGCCAGTTTGAGCAGGTTTGCGGTCACCACGGGTTCGTAAAGGATCAGCTCCGCAATCTCAGAGACCGGGACCTCGGGATCGTCCGCCAGATCCATGAGTTGATGAATCACCTGGGGTACCGGTTCGATCCGTTCGCTTTCCCTCAACAATTGATTCAGTAACAACATGGTGTTTTTCCTCTCTTTAACCACTACCCTTTTTCGATCAGAAGTTCAAGTCGGCACCCCATGCGTTCGATATGGTATTGAACCTGGATCATTTAGCCAACCCCGGGGATGTGGCCGACATCGTCGCCCTGGCGTTTAATAAGAAATTCAAGCATGCCGGATGATTATTTCCCGCCGGATGATCACCGACGAGGTCATTTCCGCTTGTTTATTCGCTTCCATTCATGATATCCGCTACCCATCTTTTCTTCATTTTCAGGGTGGTTTCGCCCGGAGGCCCGTGAAGCTATGAAAATCGAGCTTGATCTCGAACGCCACTGTATCGAAACAGGACTGAAGCGCCGAAACGATTCGGCCATTTTTCGCTATTTTAAGGCGGATGCCGAAAAAAACGACCTGGAGGCGGAAATGGCCCTGCTTGAGCAAGCCCTTCGGGCTTTTGATTTCCAACTGTTGAGAAGCCGATGGCCGGCGCTTTCCGGCGGCAGCGGACACCGCGTTATTCTCATCCGGGATGCCGACGGAGAACCCCGCCTCATTTTCGAAAACACAGTCATCATCCCGCCTGCAAACCTGATTTAAGCGAAGACGCCTGCTGGCATCGCTATCAATCGGACTCGTCCGCTTGCTCATGGACGATCATCGGACGCTGGGCGCCCTTGGCGGATGCCGACTGGTGTTTCAAAAGGATACGGGATTGGTGCACGTGTTTTTTCTGATGGGAGGCGGCCACGATTATCAAACCGACTTACACCACTTATGCCGCTCAATAAAATTTGCATTACGGGAAAGCATTCGGCTTCGGCCAGACAAGTCGTTGGGGGTTGCTGTAGACGATGACACCCTTTCCTTTTGCCATTGACGCCAGGGTCATGTTCAATGCCGTGGCCAGTTCGACGGCCAGGGCGGTGGGTCGGGAGATGGCCAGGATCACGGGGATCCTCGCCCGGGCAGCCTTTTGAACCAGTTCATAGCTGATGCGTGAAGAGATGATCAGCAGTCGCGCCTGGTGCAGTCGTCCGACTATAAATAAACTTCCGATGGCCTTGTCCAGGGCATTGTGACGGCCCACGTCTTCGGCAACGGACAGCTGGCTGAACCCATGGTCATAGATGGCCGCAGCGTGGGCGGCACGGGTTTGGTCCCGCAAGGGTTGGTGCTCGTTCAGTCGACGCAGGCAGTCCAGGGCACCATTGCCATCCATCGAATCCCCGTCGGCCAATGGGGAAAGCGCCTGGACCAGATCGGCGATGACGGATTTCCCGCAGATACCGCAGGAGGTCTGGCTGATATAGGTTCGCCGATCCAGATGGTCGCCAATGCGTGTTCGCCGCGCGGCGGTAAGGGTGACGGTGACCACGTTGGTGTCTTCACCGTCGCAGACGGCAATGTTGACCATGTCTTCCGGAACATCCACGATGCCCTCCCCGAGGCAAAAACCGGCTGCGTGGGCTTTTTCGCCGCCCGGGGTACGCATGACAACGGCATAGGGCAAACCCTGAACCCTTATGGAGAGGGGTTCTTCGCTGATGAGGGCCATGTCGTCGGTTTCTTTTCGTCCGTTTCCCTCGATGGTGAACGCTCTGCGGTAACTGTTCACAATGACCCTTCTTTTCAGCTGTGGATAAATGCCGTTGGCGACGCCTTTCGATTTTACAGGCTTAACTATAAGGATTCGTCAATCGTTGTCCACGCCTTTTGGCAATATAAACGGCACTCAGTTTTTTCTTGACAACGGTGTGGAAAAGTTTGACAATTCTGATTTTTTGAATTCACGATAAAGACATTTGTTTTCACAGGAGGGCAGAGACATGTACGCAGTGGTTGCCACAGGCGGCAAACAATATAGAGTTGAGGAGGGTGATGTCCTCAGGATTGAAAAGCTCGCCGGAGACGTCGGTTCATCGATCGCTTTCGACAACATCCTTATATTTTCCGACGGCGAAAATGTCAAGATCGGCCGGCCCGGTGTAGCGGGGATAACGGTACACGGCCAGATCGTGGCCCAGGGAAAGAGCAAGAAAATCCTTGTTTTCAAATACAAACGCAGAAAACGGTATCGCCGTAAACAGGGTCATCGCCAGCCGTTTACGGCCGTTCGTATCGACCGCATCGAGGCGTAACTCTTTTTCCGAAACACCTGCAAGGGTTGCCGCAACCTTTTTTTTCGTATCCGTTCGGCGCCCTT
This sequence comes from Desulfobacteraceae bacterium UBA2771, assembly GCA_002352605.1. Classification (GTDB taxonomy): domain Bacteria; phylum Desulfobacterota; class Desulfobacteria; order Desulfobacterales; family Desulfosarcinaceae; genus Desulfosarcina. The sequence goes on from DEIP01000172.1 coordinate 4,740, forward strand.
TCGTCATTAAGGAGCAAACCATGGCACACAAAAAAGCAGCCGGTAGTTCGAAAAATGGTCGAGACAGTAATTCCCAGCGCCGGGGAATTAAGCGTTATGGCGGTCAGCCGGTTCTCGCCGGCAATATTCTGGTTCGCCAGGTCGGCACTCGAATTCATCCCGGCGTCAATGTGGGGATGGGCAAAGACTATACCCTTTTTTCGTTGATCGACGGTGTCGTCACCTACGAAAGAAAAGGCCGGGACCGTAAACAGGTCAGCGTCTATGTGACGTGAAATTTATTGACGAAGCGCGCATTGCCGTTCAATCGGGAAACGGCGGTGCCGGATGCGTCAGCTTGCGGCGGGAAAAGTACATTCCCAGGGGCGGACCCGACGGCGGTGACGGGGGACGCGGTGGAGACGTCGTTTTCAGGGTGACCACCAAAAAACACACCCTGTACCATCTTCAGTTTCAAAAACTTTACAAGGCCAGGAACGGGGCCGGCGGCCGGGGAAACAATCGGGCCGGCAAAGGCGGCGACGCTCTGGTCGTCGAACTGCCCCCCGGCACTTTGGTGATCGACGCTGACACCGGAGACATTCTCAAGGACCTCGTCGATCCCGACGAGGTCTTTGTCGTTGCAAAAGGGGGTCGGGGGGGGCTGGGAAATGCACGGTTCAAGTCATCGACCAACCGGACGCCCCGCTATGCTCAGCCGGGTGAACCGGGGCTGACCATGAACCTACGGCTGGAGTTGAAATTGCTGGCCGATGTGGGAATCGTGGGGCTTCCCAACGCCGGCAAATCAACGCTGGTCTCCGCCATCTCTTCGGCCAGGCCCAAGATTGCCGACTACCCCTTTACCACCCTGACACCCAACCTGGGGGTGGTCCGAACCAACCGCCGGGAACCCTTCATCGTCGCCGACATCCCCGGGCTGATCGAGGGCGCCCACACGGGCACGGGGCTTGGGATCCAATTCTTGCGCCATGTGGAGCGGACACGGGTACTCCTGCATCTGGTGGATGCCGCCGCCATCGATCCGGACCATCCGCTCAAAGACCTCGATACGATCAATCGAGAATTGCACCAGTACAGCCCGGCCCTCGCCGTAAAACCCCAGTTGGTGGTGTTGAACAAAATGGATGTGGATTGGGCGGAGGATGCGGCCACATTTTTCAAGGAATCCTACGGCAAGGATGACCTGCTCCGGGTTTCCGCTGCTACCCGCGAGGGGCTCGATCATTTGACCGCCGCCTTGTGCAACCTGCTGGATCAATGCGATGAAGCCGAATCAGAAGAAGCAGAATAGCCCCATTCAACGGGTTGTGGTCAAGGTGGGCAGTAACGTATTGACCGCCCCGGCCGGCCTTAATCTCGAAGCCATCGCGTCCATCAGCAACCAAATCTGCCAATTGTTGGATCAGGGAAATCAGATCATTCTCGTCTCCTCGGGGGCCATGGCATCGGGAATGAAAAAAATGGGTTTCCCCAAACGGCCCGAAGCCATTCCCAAACGTCAGGCCATTGCCGCCGTTGGTCAGGCGGGCCTCATTCGGGAGTGGGAGAAGGCCTTTTCCCGGTTCGACCGCAAGGTGGCTCAGATCCTGCTCACCAGCGACGACCTGACCAGTCGGAAACGTTACCTGAATGCCAGAAACACCATGAATACCCTGCTGAACTGGCAGGTGGTGCCCATCATCAATGAGAATGACACCATCATGGTGGAAGAGATCAAGTTAGGCGACAACGACAACCTGGCGGCCATGATCGCCCTGCTGCTGGATGCCGACACCTTTATCAATCTTACCGATATCGACGGCCTCTATGACAAGGACCCGCGGGTCTATTCGGATGCCCGGCTCATCCCCCGGGTGGCCACCTTCAGCAAGCAGATTGAAGCATACGCCGGCGATATCCCCGGCGCCCTGGGAACCGGGGGGATGCTGAGTAAAATCAAGGCCGCCCGCAAGGTCACCGCATCGGGGATCCCCATGGTGATTGCCAAAGG
>DEIP01000033.1:0-6567 GCA_002352605.1 Desulfobacteraceae bacterium UBA2771
CGGGATACGCTTTTTCAAACCACGTATCCTTGTCCGGAAGATCGTCGAGGCCATAACCGAAGATCGCAGTAAACTCAGGATTAAAATACTCAAAACACCGATCGGCCTTCATGATGAAAAGGCCAAAAGGCGCATATTCGGCGAGTGTTTTGAATCGCTCCTGATATTCCCTTAGCACCTCCTCGTACCGCTTGCGTTCATCGATGCCGCGAACCACCGTTACCCTGACATCCTTACCGGTGAATGTCGTCCTTTTATCGCAGATCTCTGCACAAAAGGTGGTGCCGTCTTTTCTTTGGGCAATTGCCTCATACGACTTTTCATGCTCCGATAGCATCTTTTTTGATACCAACTCTTTCGATTCGGGTGCAATCACATCCGATCCGAATATCCCGATTAACTCATCATAATCATAGCCGAACATTTCGGTGGCCCCATGATTTGCCTCTATACATACGCCTTTTTCCGAAATAAATACGGCCTCATTGGTTGCATCAGACAACGCGCGATAACGCTGCGCACGACCCTTCAACACCTTATTGGAACACCTATGCGAATGGCCGCACCCAAAACACCGGCCGCTGTTGTCAGTGCATCCCTGATCCTTTTTTCTAATGTTCCATCAGCCGACCTCTTTATCATAACAATATATTCCCCAACGGGAGGTGGTCGACAACGCCAAAATCCACCAACTCGGCGTTTGGGAGGCCTAAATAGATGGAATAACCTTTTTCACGGCATATGTTGACCTTCGCGTTGAAGACATGGCGGGTGTAACCATGCTTGTCCGTGAGCAGATATCGACTGATGCAATAGTTGCCGTCAGTACGCCGGTTGCCGGTCAAATAGCACTTAATGGTTTCGATTCGATCGTCTCCGAGAATCAGATTCTGCAGACTTGATAAACGATGTTGGGTTCGGTTTATGAAATCAACGGTATCAACGGGAACATTTTCTGCGGTTTCCGAATCGACCATCGGTATGTGAAAATTGCCGATCAGGATCTGTCCGGCCCTGGCATCGTCGATCATCCGGGCCAGTTCAATGGTCACATCGCCGACGATATAGCTGAACGTGGTCGGGTTCAAGCCCTCAGATTGATAAAATTCGTAATGTCCACCCACATGGAAACAGGTTCGCAACAATGGCGCCGTGTGTTTTGTGGCTTTGCTCCGGGCTACCGCATTTTCCGCCAGGACCAGATGCATAAAATGATAGAGATCCAGGTTGGCGTGAATGCCACGGTCCCGGTTCCAGATATAGAAGCCATCCCCGGTGTTGGTACGTGCAAATCGGATTTCAATGTCCTGATCCATGAGCTTGCTGTAGGCAGTATTGACTGAATATGACAAACTATTAAGCTGGGTGACTTGCTCAAGCGGTGAATAGTGTGAGAAACCGACGATGTCAAACAATGCCACCGCCCGATCTTCTACCAAGGTGATGCTGTATCGCTTTACCAGTAAGCTGATGGTTTTCAGCGGCAACGCTTTTCCCGGCGTAAATGGAAGTTCCACATACCGGGGCTTGGCATTCAGCAGATCAGCCGTGTGCAGTAACCTGTCGAGCGAGACCATCTTGGGACCGGCGACGATCTCTTGAATAAAGGGTCTGATGCGCTTTTCACGATTTTCTTTTTCACCGTTATCGTGGGTCGGATCATGATCGGCGATGGCTTCACCAATCTTGTAGTGGGGGATGACGAGTAATTTTAACCCTTTATTACACGGTGTCCATACGAGGATGATATCACGGCCAAGTGCCCATAAATCGTAAAGTAAATTATCCAAATAAACCAGATCTTCTTGCTTAACCGCTTCGCCATATTCTTTTTCCTGGAACGATTGCGTCCATGAGAATCGTTTCATAATCAGTCCTGAAAGGCGTGTATCGATTCGGCGACCTGACGACAAAGGGCGGTCAGTGCGCGGCTATGGGCAGCGGCCAGTCCATCGAACCCGTTGCCGTTCATCGATTCTAAAAGGGTCGTCCGTTGGGACGGGGGTGCCGATGAACCCGCATTGGGGGCAATTGTCCACACGGCACGGAGAAGCACCTTTTTGTCGATCGTCCCAATCAACTCCAGGAATTGGAAAGAGACGGTAACATCCGGATTGAACCCCACCGCCCAAGGTGCATTGACCACACGGGCATGAGGCAAGAGCGTTTGCAGATTTTCTCCAAGCAGTTGCTGTACCAGCCGGTCAGGATAGTCGGCCCATCGGTGAAAGGACTCAATTTTCAACTGGTTAGGACCGATTCGTCTCACCATCTGGGTCCGGTTGATATATCCGGGCAGCTCGACAGGTCGGATACCGATGGTCATGGCCGGCTGGGCGTCAGCACCCCCTGTTGCCTCCTGATCAAGACTGATGGCACTTAAGGTGTAGTAGGTGACCGGCGGGGTGATGGACCGGCAACCTGAAAAAATCACGATCAAGGCACCGCCGATTACCGGAATCCACAATAAGTTACGGATCATCCCTCATCTCCTTTCCCGAAAACAATGGAATCGGGATGTCTCTCCAGATAATCGGCCAGGGCTTCCACGGCCCGGGCCGCCTCCTGAAGCTCCAGGAGCAACCGGTTCAGGTTGTATACCGCAGGCGCGCCTTCGCCCAGCACGATATTGGCGGTGGCAAGGGTTTGTTCGCCCCGGGCCAGCGTTTCTCTGGCCTGGTCCAGCATGCCGTTAACCTTCGGCAGGGTACCCTGGTTGAGATCGGATGTCACCTTCTTGAGTTCGGCAAAGCTTTGATCAATATTTTTGATGGCACTTTCCAGCGTATTGGATCCGGTCATGGCCTTGACCTCCCGTGCGGCTTCCCGGATATCCACCAGCGTCTCTTCCAGGGAAAGATCGTTGAAGCGATTCAGCATCTGCCTGGCGGTTGCCACGATCTCTTCTACCGCATTGGGAATGGTCGGCAATACCGGGTAGACATCATCCCGGCGGATCGCCTGGGGTTCACCCTCCGGTTGAAAATGCATGCTCACATAGCATTGGCCGGTAAGCAGGTTTCCCGTCCGCTGCTGCGCCCGCAGCCCTTTTTCCACTAGCTTTTCCACCACATTATATTCCGGCATGGCCAGTTCACCGGCGAGTTCAATCCGATCCGGCTCGATGGAAATGAGAACCGGAATCCGGAAGGTCAGCTTATCCTGATCGAACAACAGACGGATACTGATCACCTCTCCGATTTTGATCCCGTAGAGGTCCACCGGGACGCCCGGCGACAGTCCCCGTACCGTCTCTTCGAAGTAGAGCAGGTAATACTCACGGTAGCTGAAGATAGCGGCATTGGCGGCGTCACGGTTGTCATGCAAGGCAAAGGTATGATTCGCCGTGGGCGGCGGGGCCGTTTTAAGATTGTCGGCCGTAAAGAAGGAGATGCCGCCCACGAGCAGACTGGCCAGCGAAGGCGTATCGATACGCACGCCATCGGCGCCGATTTTCACATTCAGGCCGCTGGCATTGTAAAAGCGGGAACCGCGTTTTACCTGTTTGTCATAGGGCGCTTCCACAAAGATTTCAAGGGATACGCCGGTACCGTCTGCGGCCATGTCCACATTGATAACACGCCCCACCTTTACCTGACGGTAGTATACCGGAGATCCGATATCCAGGGATCCCAACTGCTCGGCACGCAGGTTGAATTGCCGGCCCGGCGTATTCCGAAAAATAGCCGGCGGTTTTTCCCTGCCTTCGAATCGGTGGATGGCTTTACCGCCGGTGCCGGGCATCATGCCGATATAGGCACCGGAAAGCAGGGTGCTGATGCCGGACACCTCACCCACGGCCAACCGCGCCCGGACGACCCAAAACAGGGTGTCTTGTGTGAGATGAGCGGAGACCTCGCGGCTCATGGCCGCCGTGACGTACACCTGGGTGAGATCCGCGCTGAGCTGAATGCGCTGCACCTTACCGACGGTTACATCTTTGTATTTGATTTCCGTTTTGCCGGGCACCAGCCCTTCGGCGGATTTGAAGACGACGGTAATGGTGGGACCGGTCTCCCGAATGGTTTTAACGACAAGCCAGCAACCAATCAAGACGGCAACAAGCGGAATCAGCCAAACTATCGAAAAACGCTTGCCGCGCTGGATCTCGGGCTCGGGCATCGGCGATAGAACAGGGGTGTCAGTGGGCGTTTGATTCATCGTTTTTCTCCAGCACATCCCAGATCAGCCGAGGGTCAAACGTCATGGCGGCAATCATGGTGATGACTACCACGGCGGCAAAATAAACCACGCCGACGCCGGCTTGTATGGTGGTCAGGTAGCCGAGCCGGACCAGCGCCACCAGCACCGTCACCACGAACACATCCAGCATGGACCAGCGCCCCACCAATTCCGTAATACGATAGAGACGGGTGCGCTCCGCGGGCCGCCAACGGGAGCGCCGCTGCACCGAAATCAGCAGCCCACCCAAGACAATCAGCTTGGCAATGGGGACCACGATGCTGGCCACAAAAATAATCAGGGCAATGCCCCAACTGCCGGTCTGCATGAAAAAGATGACCCCGCTCATGATCGTATCGGCCTGGATGCTACCCAGGTACGAGGTGATGGTCACCGGAAACAAATTTGCCGGTATATAGAAAATCAGCGCCGCTATCAATAGCGCCCAAGACCGGGTAATGCTGTTTGGCTTCCTGAGATGAAGACGCGCACCGCATCGGGGACATCTGACGGTTACCCGACCGGTCATCGATGGGCGGCGGACCAGGAGGCTACAGCTGTGACAGCTGAACAGGCCGGCCCCGGCGGCAGTGCGAGCTGCATGCGCACATGTCATGACCATTTGTCCATTTTTTCCCATATGGCCCGGGGATCCATAAATGCGTTGATCGCTGCAAGCACAAACACCAGGGCAAGAAAAGCGAACAGGGCCGTGCCGGGGATGATGGCGGCCATTTTCGCCAGCTTGACCACCGATACCAGGATTCCCAGCAGAAACACCTCCGTCATGCTCCACGGGCGCAGGGTGAGGGCCAGCCTGAAAAGCCGCCTTCCGGCCGGCAGGCGATACCCCCGTTTAATGGCCCACAACACATATACGAGTGCCCCTAAAAGCAGACCGGGAATGAGCATGCTGGTGAGCAGAACCAGTATGGCCGGCCCCGCCATACTCTGCTGGGAGAGAATGATCGTGCCGGTGATCAGGGTGGTTTCCAGAACGGTGCCCTGTGACTCCAGGGACAAAAACGGGAACAGGTTGGCGATAACCAGAAACACCAGACCGGTGATGGCAAGGGCCAGGGTCCGGTTAACGGTTTCCGGACTGTGGACGTACAACAACGTCCCGCAGCGGCTGCACCGGGCTTTGCTTTTTTCAGGCAGCGGTCGCACACGGTGCAGCAGGTCACATCCGTGGCAGGCGATCAGGGTCTGCGTCATGGCCACAAGGCACCTTCGGCTCATCATCATCGACGCCGTTTCCGGGAAAACCGACAGGCCCCGAGCAGCGCCTACCAGCCGGGAAAGAACAACTGCACGCTCCGTAAGCCGTCATCACGGGTATCGAAAATAGGTTATGAACGCGGACAAGTCCGCTAAAATACCTTTTAAATACCACTATTTCCGAAACCATGCAATGGTCTCTTGATCGCAGAAGAACCCATGGCTGCATGCCAATATAGTTTCGCAGGGTTTCGGAAATCATCATGCCTACAGGCAAAACAATCCTACTCACGGATGAAATTCTATTCCGTACCCATTCACTCAGTCGGCAACGCGGCCTTTTTGGGGTGTATTTTAAGCAACCTGCAGATCGGGTTTTCCTTTACGGCGACGAATGACCTTCACGACGGTGGGTGTCCTTTTTGCGTAGGAACCGGCATTCTGGTTTTGATCGATTTGTGTAAACAGCTGGAACAGTTTGGCTTCAATTTTCTTTCGTTTGTTCTCGTCCATCGATATTTCTACTTACACTTTCTTCTTGGATGATTCGGTTATGTTATTATCCAGATGCAAACAATCGACACCGGGACATCCGGCGATCGACCGCAACGGCCGTTTGCCACGTGCGTGCGGATAAGCAATTCACCTGCCGTTCAGGGATTATCATCTGCATTACGCTTATCAAAGGGGGGGCAAACACCGCTTTACGTAGGGATAAGCGCATCGCCCGCCACCGGCAGGCTCATTGCGCTGGCACACGATTATAACAGAAAAAAACACTTGGCAAGCATTAAATGACAATTTGCCGGTACAGACCGATTTTTTGCTGCCGCGGGAACCAGCGTCGCAAAATCAGAACTCACCAGCGCCCAAACAGGCGCAAGTTTGCGACTCTAAAACCGGGCCAATATTTCCGATCGGCATTATCAATTTGAGAATACAGTCTTTTTTTAAATCCCTGACGATTAAAAATCGGGCACACTTTATGCATGGTTACTTTTGGATATACTCAGGGCGAAATGCCCTGCCACCATCGGCTAACGGTTCAAACCTTTTAAGGATTGGGGACGAAATAAAGTGAACGAAAATCGCGAAGGATATCCGTTCGTTTTCAAGGCACATCAACGGTTGCATACTGTCTGTATGTGGCCGTTGATGTAACGC
>DEIP01000033.1:6573-14758 GCA_002352605.1 Desulfobacteraceae bacterium UBA2771
TTTATAAAGTTCACGATCCTAAGCCGACGGCTTTCCAATTGCTGGTGAGAACCCTAAATCAGAACAGGAGGCGGAATCAATGAATGATGATGTCATTCAGTTGGGCGGCAAAAAACAAAGTACATTTATGGACAAGGTCAAGGAGATCCTGCCGGAAGGCGGCAATTTAAACCTGTGCCTCACTTGTGGTGCGTGTTCCTCCGGGTGCCCGGCAACCGGTCTGGATGGCATGGACCCGCGCAAGTTCCTGCGAATGGCCGCACTGGGACTGGATGAAGAGATCGCCAAATCGGACTGGCCGTGGATGTGCACCATGTGCCAGCGGTGCATCTATGTTTGTCCCATGCAGATCGATATTCCCCAGCTGGTTTACAACGCCAGAACCTTGCGGCCGCGTGAAGAGCGCCCCAAAGGTATCCTGGGCTCCTGCGATATGGCCCTTAGAAATGAGAGCACCAGCGCCATGGGTACCGCACCTGATGACTTCGTCTTCGTTGTAGAGGATGTGCTGGAGGAGTACCAGGAAGCACAGCCGGAATTTGCCGAGATGCAGGCACCCATCGACAAAGAAGGTGCCGAATTTTTCCTGAACCAGAATTCACGCGAACCGGTCACCGAACCGGATGAAATGGTCCCGTTGTGGAAAATCCTGCACGTTGCAGGGGTAAACTGGACTTACGGCAGCCATGGGTGGGGTGGAGAGAACTACTGCATGTTCCTGGCCGACGACGATGCCTGGAAGCACATTACCACCACCTCTGCCAACCGGGCGGACAAGCTGGGGTGCAAGACGTTTCTCAATACCGAGTGAGGGCACGTTACCTTCTCAGTCCGGGCCGGACTGAAAAAATTCAACATCGAACACAACTTCGAAGTTAAGAACATCTATGAGTACTATGCCAAATGGATTCGTGAAGGCAAACTGAAGGTCAATTCCGACTGGAACAAGGACCTGAAGATCAAATTCACGGTACAGGACCCGTGTCAGATCGTTCGGAAAAGCTACGGCGATCCCATCGCCGAAGATCTGCGCTATGTGGTCAAATCCGTCGTAGGTGAAGAGAATTTCATCGACATGCAGCCCAACCGCTCCAACAACTTTTGCTGCGGCGGCGGCGGCGGATTCCTCCAATCGGGCTTCAAGGAGCAACGTCTCCAGTTTGGCATGATCAAAGACCAACAGATCAAAGCCACCGGAGCCGATTACTGCATCGCCGGCTGCCACAATTGTCATGCTCAGATCCATGAACTGAGCGAGCATTACGGCGGCAACTACCCGGTGGTTCATATGTGGACCCTGATCTGCCTCTCTTTGGGCATACTTGGCCCCAATGAACGCGAGTACCTGGGTGATGACCTCAAGGAAGTCAACGTTTTTCACCCGGAAACGGCCATGTGATCAGGCCCATCCGCCGGTGCATGTCGGGATATGTGCCGGCGGATGAAACGCAGGCGACGGACCGATGAACGACCGGCTGACCCTATCCGAACTGGAATCACGCTGGAAATCCGCCCTTAAGGCCACGCAGATCGCTGCGACCAGCCATTCCGGGGAGTATCGGGAACTCAAGGCCCGAGCCGCTGAAATCCTGGATAGGTCCGTCGACATCAATGACTATTTCCCCACCGTGGAAAGAATCATCCATCTCCTGGAGGTATTGGACCCCTGCGGCAAGGGAAGCATCTTCGATATCTTCAAAGCCCGCATCTCGCCCTCGAGCATCTGGCAGGTAAAGATGCTCAGGGTGGAGTGCCGGGATCTATTGGCCCACCTCAACGCCTTCGATGAATGGCGACGGCGCCAACACCACCTGCGGATTATAAAATAGTCGAAGACATACTTATTCTCAGGAAAAAATTCCATAGACATGAGATCCGAATAATCGCATTCAGTCGATGCGTCAAAAATGATCGGTTTCGATGAATTTTCCGCGGATTAATTTTTGCGACGGCCCCCCTTCCATCTTCGCTTACCGATCATCGTCCGCCCCCTGCCCTCCCCATCGATCCCCGATTATTTATTCGTGCTCTGGAACTTGTCTGTCAACTAGCGTATAAGCATAGGGTTCGCAGCCGTTACCGGTTGCTATGAAAAACCCGTTGGCCCTGAACGCCGGTGCAAACAGCCATGAAAAAGCCCGAATCCGCCCCGATCCCCGACAACGTCACCGAAATCATTTTGGAAAGCATTTCCGACGGTGTGTTCACCGTCGATCACCAATGGCGCATCATGTCTTTTAACCGTGCCGCGGAACAGATCACGGGGATCTCCCGGGAAGAGGCCATCGGCCGCCACTGCTGGGAGGTGTTCCGCTCCAACATGTGCGAGGATGCCTGCGCGTTGAAACGGACCATGCAAGATGGCACCTCCCTCACCAACACCTCGACCTATATCGTCAACAGCGAAAAGAAACGGATCCCCATTACGGTCTCCACGTCGCCCTTGAAGAGCAGGACCGGGGAAGTACTCGGCGGCGTAGAGACCTTCCGTGATCACAGCTTGGTGGAAGCACTGCGCAAAAGGCTGGACGGCCGTTTTCAAATTGGCGACATTATCAGCCGCAGCGAGGCCGTGCATGAAATTCTTGCCATTTTGCCCATGGTGGCGGAAAGCGGCAGCACCGTGCTGCTGGAAGGGGAAACCGGTACGGGAAAGGAACTGCTGGCCCGGGCCATTCATGGGGCCAGTCCGCGAAAGAACAAACCCTTTGTGGCCATCAATTGCAGCGCCCTGCCGGATACATTGCTCGAATCCGAACTGTTCGGATACAAAGCCGGCGCCTTCACCAACGCAGTGAAAGACAAGCCCGGCTACTTTTCCGTCACCGATGGGGGCACCATTCTGCTCGATGAAATCGGGGATACCAGCGCGGCGTTTCAGGTAAAGCTGCTGCGTGTTTTAGAAGAACACGCCTTTACGCCCCTTGGCGCGGTAAAAAAGGAAAAATCGGACACACGGGTGATCGCCTCCACCAATATGAACTTATCGGATCTGGTCACTACGGGGAAGTTCCGTCAGGATCTTTTCTATCGGATCAATGTAATCCGCATGCACCTGCCCCCCCTGCGGGAACGCAAGGAAGACATTCCCTTGCTGATCAATCATTTCATCGAAAAAATGAACATGGTGCGCGGAAAGACCATCGCCGGAGTGGATACCGAGACCCTTCAACTCCTTATGTGCCATGACTACCCCGGCAATATCCGAGAACTGGAGAACATCATCGAACACGCCTTCGTCCTTTGCAATGCGGGCCCCATCCAGGCCCACCACCTGCCGCCCGGCTTCGCCAGACAAGACCTGCCGCCCAAAGATCAGGACACCTTGACCCATACCCTCAACTCCACTGAGGCCATCGCCATCATGAATGCGCTCAAGCGTAACCGCTACAATCGGTTGGCGACGGCCAGGGAACTGGGCATGCATAAAAGCACCCTTTTTCGTAAAATCAGGCGGCTGGGCATCATTCTCCCGGAAATCGACGGCCGCTCGAACAATTGAAAAGGCAGGCGAGGCGGTGTTTGTGGGCCTGATCGGCGACTGTATGTTTAATAATCTTTTCGGTGCCGCCCGTAAAGATCCTCCAGCCGGGTGATATCATCCTCGCCGATATACCCGCCCGTCTGCACCTCGATCAGCTCCAGCGGTATCTTTCCCGGGTTTTCGAGCCGATGGGCAATACCGGCGGAAATGTATGTGGAACTGTCCTCTTTCAGAACGACCTGTTCGTCGCCCTTGGTAACCAGGGCCGACCCGCGAACGACGATCCAATGCTCGGATCGGTTGAAATGCTTTTGAAGGGACAGGACGCCGCCGGGTTTGACCGTAATCCGGTTCACCTGGAATCGCGCGCCTGAAACCAATTGATCCACCGTGCCCCACGGCCGGTAGAGCCGTTGGTGAGACCGCGTTTCTTCCCGATTCTGCGCTTTGAGCTGATCGACCAGCCCCTTGACATCCTGAACCCGGTTTCGCGGGGAGATCATCACCGCATCCGACGTCTCCACAACGATGTGATCCTTTAGGCCCACTGCAGCGATCAGGCGGTGTTCGGCATGCAGATAAGAATCCTCAACATCGTTCAGCACCACATCTCCCTTGACCACATTGTCCGCGTCGTCCTTCTCTCCCACCTGCCAGAGGGCTTCCCAGGAGCCCAGGTCATTCCAGCCGACCGCCATGGGCACCATGGCGCCATTTTCAGTCTTTTCCATCACGGCATAATCGATGGAGTCGCTGGGACAGGCAGAGAAAGCCGCTTTATCCAGCCGGAAGAAATCCAGATCGGACTTCCCCTTTTCAATGGCTTTCCGACAGGCAGCAAGAATTTCGGGAACAAAGGATTCCAAGGCTTTCAGCGCCTGTGACGCCTTGAACATGAACATGCCGCTGTTCCAGCAATAGGCCTTTGAGGCCACATACCGCCGGGCCGTCTCCCGGTCCGGCTTTTCCACAAAGGCGGCAATGGCCATGGCCGATCCATCCCCACTCGTCGACGACACCGGCTCGCCCATTTTAATGTAGCCATAGCCGGTCTCCGGCTTTTCCGGAACGATGCCGAATGTAATCAACCGACCGGCCCGGGCATATTCATGCCCCACGGTTAAAACACGTTTAAATTGGTCGGTGTACTGAATGTGGTGATCGGCAGGAAGGATCAACAACACGGGATCATCACCCCTCTCGATTGCCCGGATCGCCACCACGGCCAGGGCGGGAGCAGTATTCCTGCCCACCGGTTCCAGGATGATCGAATCAGCCTTAATTTCGATCTGGCGAAGCTGCTCAGCCACCATGAAACGGTATTCGTCATTGCATATAACGACCGGGTTTATTGCACCTGCCAATCCATCCAGCCGAAGGATCGTGTTCTGGAGCATGGTATACTGGTCAACCAGATTGATCAGTTGCTTGGGATAAAGGGCCCGGGAAAGAGGCCAAAGCCGGGTGCCGCTGCCGCCTGCAAGAATTACCGGTAGAATCATCGAAAACCTCGAGTATTTTTGGGTTGGCCTATCCACCCGCCTTTAAAAGTTCTTTGCGCAGCATATCCAGCGCCGCCATGGAAAAAATTTGTTTATTCATCAGGCGTTTGCCGAAGGTAAAATAGTGCTGCTTTCCATAGGATCCTTCCGGTCCGGAAAAACCAATGCACACCGTGCCCACCGGTTTGTTATCGGTGCCACCGCCAGGGCCCGCAATGCCGCTGGTGGAAAGCCCGAAGGTGGCACCGGCCACCCGCCGAACGCCTTCTGCCATCTCCCGAGCCGTTTTTTCATGAACCGCGCCATATCTATCCAGGGTTTGCGGCCGGACACCCAATACATCCATCTTGGCCTGATTGGAATAGGTCACACCGGAGAAGGTAAAATAGTCGGAACTGCCGGCCACGTTGGTCAGCCAGTTGGCCATCAGGCCACCGGTGCAGCTTTCCGCCAAAGCAATTGTGGCCGCCCTTTTTGAGAGCAGTTTCCCCACCACGGCTTCCATGGTCTCTCCGTTTTCGGATATTACATTTTGGCCCAGTCGATCCACCGCCCATTTTCCGGCCCTCGCCAGTTTCTCGTCCAGAAGCGTTGCTTCCTTTTCACGCCCGTATAACTTTACCTGGATCTGTGGAAAATTGGCCCGAAGACCGAGTTGAATGCCCGAAAAAACGGCTTCCACACCAGCCACTTTTTCACCGACCAACGATTCGGTAAGGCCGAAGGTAGAGATGGTCTTCACCCGGCTGTGCATAATCGCATCGCCCTGCAGCGCGTTCATCGCCGGGACAACATGTCCTGAGAGCATGCACTTCATCTCATAGGGCACCCCCGGCAGGAAGAAAAACAGGCATCGTCCGATATTCAAGGAAAAACCAGGGGCCGTTCCCACCGGATTGTACAGGATTTTGCAGCCTTCCGGAAGCAGGGCCTGCTTCCTGTTGGACGGGGTCATCGGACGGTTGAATTTTCTGAAAAAGCTCTCGACGTTTTCCAAGGCTTCCTCATTAAATACCCGTTCCACCCCGGCCGCTTTCGCCGCCGCCTCGGCGGACCGATCATCAATGGTGGGCCCCAAACCGCCGGTCACGACAACCATATCCACCCGATCACTGATTTCACAAAGGGTGGACGCCAATATCTGCAGATCGTCCCCAACGCTATTGTGGCGAACCACTTCAACGCCGCTTTCCTCCAACCGCTCAGCAATAAACGCCGAGTTGCTGTCCACCAGCGCGCCGGATCTGATCTCGTCTCCCGTGGCCAAAATTTCCGCCTTCATTGGATCACTTTCTCAAATGGTTTTGATTTCTCTAATATGATTTTGACGACTTACAATAGCGGTACGATAGCGAAAGTGTCAACGAAACAATCCTTAGAAAGAGACAGACGTTTTGCTTTTTCAAAACATGTGAGGTATGAATCGCCGCTGAGCACTGATGATCACAGATAATCATACATCAACCCGGCCACTTAATATGCCATGTTGAACGCACCTTGGATTTGGTCGAAAGAAAATTCGGAATCCAGGAAGGTTGGTAAGTTACCGGATTCCCGCTGCCGTTCATCCAGCAGATGAACGGGACGGGAGTGACAACATGAGCACGTTTTAGCGTTCTGATTAACAGCCGGTTTAGTATCGTTCGACAATCGTCTATGCATCTGTTTTCTATTCTTCACGTTTTCGGCACCCTGCTCATGGTCACGGGCATCTCCATGGCTTTTCCGCTTATCTGTTCACTGATCTACCGTGAAGGAGATTTCCCGTCGCTTCTCGTTTCTGCAATCTTGACCCTTCTATTGGGGGCTCCGTTGTGGTGGATTTTCAGAAAACACCACAAACTAGGTATCAAAGACGGCATATTCATCGCTGCTTTCGGCTGGATCCTCGTTTCCGCACTGAGTGCCCTGCCCTTTATGATCCATGGATCCATCCCATCATTCACCGATGCTTTTTTCGAGATGATGTCCGGTTACACCACCAGCGGCGCCACAATCCTGACAGACATCGAGGTGCTGCCCCACGGGTTGCTTTTCTGGCGCAGCGAGACACACCTTTTAGGCGGCATGGGTTTTTTAACCCTGACGGTCATCTTCTTGCCCCACGGCATGGGTGGGCTGCGCATCTTCCGGGCGGAATCCTCGCCGGGCCAGGTTATAACCAAAGAAAAATTCCATGCCCGAAACCGCGATACCATGATCCGCCTTTGGATTATCTACGTGGGTTTGAATCTGGCCGAAACCCTTCTGCTCCGTTTGGGGGGTATGAGCCTGTTCGATTCGCTGTGCCACGCCTTCGGTACCGTATCGACCTCCGGATACTCCCCATGGAATGCCAGCATCGGGCATTACGACAACGCCTATTTTGACTGGATCATCACGCTGTTCATGTTTCTCGGCGGCATGACTTTCGTGTTATTTTACCAGATGATCCGGGGCGACTGGCAAGCGCTGCGGATCAACACGGAGTTTCGTTGGTACGTGGGGGTGATGCTCTTTTTCTGCACCATGGTCTCCTGGATACTGTGGAGGGAAAACACTTACGGCCTGATGGATGCCATCCGTTACGGAACCTTTCAAGTGACCAGCCTGTTGACCACGACCGGTTTTACCACCGCTGATTACGAGCAATGGCCCCAGGCCTCCCAGATGTTCCTGTATGCCGTGTGCTTTGTCGGCGCCTGCGCCGGGTCCACCACCAGCGGCATCAAAATCGTTCACTATGTGGTCCTGTGCAAATTCATGACGGCCGCCATCAAAAAGATTTTTTTTCAGCCCATGTCCATTATCTCCGTACGCCTGAATCAACGCCCGGTGGACGATTCCATTATCCAACTGTCCGCCTGCTATTTCATTGTGAATATCTTCATGGTGTTGGCGGGTGGTTGCGTAATGGTGCTCACCGACGACATGGATTATGTGACGGCCATGAGTTCGGTCATCGCCGCCCTCATGAATATCGGGCCGGGTTTTGGTGCGGTTGGGCCATCGGAAAACTACGCATTTATTTCCCATACAGGAAAGTGGTTTCTCTCCTACAACATGCTTGTGGGCCGATTGGAGATGTTCTCCGCGCTGGTGATTTTCTACCCCTCTTTCTGGAAAAGATAATATCGGTGGTTTCTGGTAAAAACTGATCCGGAAACCACAAACAACCGGGTCACGGAAGTAAATAATTGGGCTTGGTTCTAACTTCGCC
>DEIP01000033.1:14822-19633 GCA_002352605.1 Desulfobacteraceae bacterium UBA2771
GGATACTCTCGAAGAGTGGGCGAAGTTAGAACCAAGCCCCTTTTTTCTTTCAAATGATCGATATTTACCTTGATAATATGCAGCTATCGGATCGTGACAAACACTTGATGCACAACTATCTGATCCCGGGCCATTATTTAAAACTGGCGGCAAGCAAAGAAAGAGATATTGACCGAAAAGCGGATATCCTCCAAAAGGCCCAAAAGCTGCTATCGATTGTTGACAGTCTCGACGGTCCTGGTGGCGCTTGTTCAGATTGTAAAATAGACGAGATAGAGAAAGCCGCGATTGAATGCGCTCAACTTTTTCAAAGATCAAGTTCCTGCGTTGAAGGCAGGAATGCGCAATTAGCACTCCGTCATCAAGGGATTCATCGACTGAGCGATGGACAATTAAAAGCGTCTACAGTCGTGCATAACTATTACATCAAAAGACGAGATGGTACCACAGCTGCCGCAAGATTCTTTGAGGCTAAAACAAACGACCTCTTTGAGTTTCTCTTGAATAATATGGATTGTCCGGCGCGACCACGGAACCGTCTAAAATTAGCCGCTTAGCGGTTAGTGGGCGAAGTTAGAACCAAGCCCCCCAACGGCAACAGCCGATACCCGACCCTCATGCCGAGCCGTTTACAGATAGTCGCCCGCTCAAGTGTCACATTCCCGGTTAAGGCCCTGTCATCTCGATGAAACGCCATTTGCGAATCCGCAAGCAAGGGGTTAACGGGTTTACCCTTAAAGATCAATAATCGGGTCAAGTAGCGATGCTTTGATTGCCGGCAAAATAGTCCGTACCCATACGGACGTAGGCGTCCATGGACAGCCAAGCCCGTGCGCCAAAGACGATGTCTCTACGGTTGAGCAGGCACCGCACCTCATCACGATCCATCAAAAGAATCTCAATGTCTTCCGAATCCTGGTTGTGACGGATGCTGGGCGTGCCTTCTACTTCAGCAAATATCATGGCAATAGTTTCGTCCGTTATACCTGCGGATGAGAAAATGGCGGGGCTGTGGCGACAGACCCTAATCAAATTCAAACCGGTCTCTTCATGAAGCTCCCTGCCGGCCGCGACGGCGAGGTCTTCACCGGGATCCAGCAGCCCGGCGGGGAAACCGTACATATAGTCACCCACCGGGATCCGAAACTCCCGAATCACCACCAGTTTTTGTTTCTGGCGATGATAGGGAACAATTATAGCCGCGTCGGGACGCCTATTTTTGCCGGTTATACATTTAGGCTGTTCGCTCCGACTGACCATGTGCCAGCGTTTGGTGTTGCCCTTCCGATCAAGGTACGAAACCGCAAAAAGCGTCACAAATTTCAATTTCGTTACAATGCTTGATTTAATGATTTTCATTATAAATCCTCTGATGGTACGGCCGGTGGTGTTTGTGTCCGGCAATTTATAATGCGGCAATATTGCTGCCGCCACATTAATTTATTATTTCAGTTCCACCGCCCAGCTTTCCAGCGGCGGAATCCGATCAATCATCGCCTGCTCTTTCAGGAAACGGGCAAAGCGCAGGTACCGATTGTGGTCCAAGGCGCCGGGACGCAACGCAAAACGAGGCAGGGTATCCTTCCAGGCCCGACGATTGAGTTCGTCATCGATGCTATCCCGTCCCCGGATGAACAGCTGCCAGCTCTCCTCGGGATGATTGAGCAGGAATTGTACGCCGGCTTCGAGACCTTCCACAAACCGTTTCAGTGCGCCGTCTTGGATGCGGCTGCGATGAGCGACCATAATCAGTTCATCGTATGGATGTATATTCGATGTCCTAAACGCAGGGCTTCCCAAGGGTCGTGGGTCACGAGAAGAACCGTCGCGCCCTTGACCAAGCCCGCCGCCAGGTTCTGGAGTTTTAGGCGGGTAAGGGCATCCAGGGCCGAAAAGGGTTCGTCCATCAAAATGGCCGGACGCGCCTCCATGAGGGTACGCAACAAGGCGGTTCGCCGGCGCATCCCCCCGGAAAGCGAGGCGGGAAGGGCTTGGCTGTGGTCACCCAGCCCGACCGCTGCCAAAAGGTCCAACGCACGCTGCCGGTGACCGGCACTCAAGGTGCCCCGCAAACGTGCCCCCAACAACACATTTTCCAATACCGAAAGCCATGGGAGCAGGAGGTCTTTCTGGGCCATCCAGGCTGCCTGGCCACGCATGCGTGGTTGCCCGTCAAATTGAATTCGGCCCGAAACCCCAGGGAGCAAACTACCGGAAATCATGCGTAGCAAGGTTGATTTTCCGCATCCGCTGGGACCCAACAGGCAGGTCCACCAGCCGGCAGCAATCGTAAAGGTGAAATCCTTAAACAATAGCTGATCGGTGTACCCGAAAGAGGCCTGCTCGACGCGAATTTCGGGGGCGGTGGAAGCGGCCGGCTGTGGGCTCGCAGCGTCGATTTGAGGCCGCATAAGGTGTTATCCCTTTTTAAAATGATTCCAACCCTTGGCCACGGCTGGATTGACCCGGCCGGTCGGGTCAACCAGCTCCAATCTGCCGGTGTCGGTTATCTCTCCGATCTCAAAAAGCGGTTTGCCAAAACGCCTTTCATAGGATTGTCGGGCAGCTTCGGCATGATCGGCCGCCATGGTGACAACCAAGGTATAATCTTCACCGCCGGTCAGGGCATAGTCCACCGAATCGAAACCAAATTGGGTGCAGAACCGCTGCAGTTGAGGTGAAACGGGTGTGCGCGCGCACCACAACCGAGCGCCCACGTGGCTGGCCGATAGGATATGGCCCAAATCAGACACGAGGCCGTCACTCACATCGATGGCGGCGTGCACGCCGGTCTGTGCGGATAGAAACTGTCCTTCGGCCAGATACGGATGGGGCAGAATGTGGGCCTCAAAAAGCGCCTCATAATCACCGGTTGAAATTGTGATACCGTTCAGAATCAAGTGCAATCCGGCCCGGCTGTCCCCTAAATAACCGGTCGTGAAGATTCGATCACCCGGGCGGGCAGCTTGGCGGGTCAACATGGCGTGGGCCGACACGCTGCCCACAATCCCGACGTTGATCACCAGGTCGGTTTTTGAGCCGGTGGTATCGCCACCCAGCAAATTGACGTCGTATTGACTGGCCAGATGTCGCATCCCCCGGTATAGATCCTCCAGGAACGCCAGCTCACAATCGACAGGCACGGCAATACTGATGAACGCCTCGCGTGCCATCCCGCCCATGGCGGCGATGTCGCTCAGGTTGACGGCCAGGGCCTTGTAACCCAGATTAAATCCGGTGGTGGCGTCCCTTAAAAAATGGACCCTTTCCACCAACAGGTCGGTGGTGACAAGGGTCAGTTTACCCGCGTCCAATTGAAAGGCGGCCGCATCGTCGCCGATCGCCTGCACCACACCATCGGTGCGAATAAGACAACCGTTCCTGATCTTGTCAATAAATTCAAACTCGCCGATATCCTTCATTTTCATTTTATTCTGGCCCGAAAACGAAGTTTCTCCGGTGTAATGGTATACAGGGCATCGAGCAGGGCGACCATGAAACTGCCGGGCGCTTGGGCCTGTTCGGCGGCAACTTCGCCCGCCAGTCCAAAATAGGCCAGGGCGGTGGCGGTGGCACTCACCGGATCGTCATCGACCGCCAAAAAAGCACCCACGATTGCGGTGGCCGCACAGCCCGAACCCGTCACACAGGCCATCAGCGGATGACCGTTTTCGATGCTAACAACCCGCTGCCCATCCGTCACCAAATCGGTTGCACCGGTAATCGCCAGCGTTGTACCCAGTTCACCCGCCATCCGTTTGGCGGTTGCCGCTGCATCGTCGACCGTATGAATGGCATCCACACCTTTGGTATGGGAGTCGGCATGGCCAAGGGCCAAAATTTCCGATGCATTGCCACGGATAACCGTTACATCCACCCCGGCGACGATCTCTTTTGCGGTACGAGTGCGCAAGCGCGTCGCCCCGGCGCCTACCGGGTCCAGAACGACCGGGGTATGACAAAGCGAGGCGCGTCTGCCGGCGGCCATCATCGCAGCCACCCAGGGATCGCTCAAGGTACCAATATTGAGCACCAGCGCCCCGGCAATGGCGGCCATCTCCTCAACTTCGTTTACGGCGTGGGCCATGACCGGTGAGGCGCCCATGGATAAAAGCGCATTGGCGGTGGTGTTCATCGCCACATAATTGGTGATGTTATGAATCAACGGTTTTTGACTGCGAACACCTTCCAGATTTTGTGCCGCCTGGTCTGCCAGTAGGGCCACGTTGCCTCCTGTAAAAGTCATTTACGCGGACTTCGTCGAAACCGACCGGACGGTATCAGCCCAAAAAAAAGCCGCCCCGGCGATGGAGCGGCTTTACTGTGCGGCTTCCCTGCGCCGGCATTATCCGGATCAGGTTCAACGGTAAGATCCACGGCGGTTGTGCATGGTTTGATGCCGGCCATGAAGCAAGGTCCAGTCTCAGCCCGGTTTATCCGAGCTCCCGCAAACCGATTTTCGTAATCCTTTACTTTTTCATACCGGTTCTGTCAAGGGGGGGCATGCGAGAGAAACGGGACGGTTCATCGAACGGGAAGAAACAATTGCCACGCCAACAACCCTTATTCTATATGGTTGACGGATGCGGGTTCGGTGCGTTAAGAATCTGATCGAAACCCAATCCATCAATACGATTCAACAATCAAAAATGAACCCTGTTTCAAAACACACCCGTCGCCGCCTGCTTAACGGACTCTGGGTGACCTTAAGCGGTCTCGCCCTGGCAGAGATCGCCTGGGTGGTAGGAACCTTTTTAAAGCCGCTGAAATCAAACGGGTCGTCGGAACAACCCGTCAAAGTAATCGATGTC
>DEIP01000017.1:0-1621 GCA_002352605.1 Desulfobacteraceae bacterium UBA2771
ATTTTTGCGCGAGCCCTTAGGGCCCTGGAAATATTTCGGCACCCCTATTCCGGCGCAGTCAAAGTAATCGGCTCGTTTACCAGAGGAAAGACGTCCAGTTGGGGTGCAACTCGGATAAGTGGCGGAACACGATCATCACCGTTCAAGATATCCGTATGTATGAATGGCGCCGGGAGGTGCCGCCAATCAAATCAATGCGCTTCGGGTTGAATTTCCACTCTTTTTTTGGCAGTCGAGCTGTATCGAAGAAATATGGGTTACATGAAATCGTTTCTATTGGTTTTCATAAATCACAAAAAGGAGGAGAATGAGATGAAGTCAAAAAGAATTATTGGACTTGTTTTGTGTATCGTGGTTCTGATGGCGATGCCGGTTGCGGCCGAGCAGAACCTGGTGCAGACCGTGACCGAGGGTTGCAAGGCCGAACTCGAAACGTACTGCAAGGATGTACGACCCGGAGATGGCCGGATTCTGGCCTGCCTCTTTTCCCACGGTGACAAGCTTTCCGGAAAGTGCGAGTATGCGCTGTACGATGCCGCGGTGCAGCTGGAGCGAGCGGTGGCTGCGTTGGCTTACGTGGCCAACGAGTGTGCGGATGATCTCGATCAGCATTGCAGTGGTGTAGCAGCCGGCGAGGGTCGGCTCCTTGAATGCATTGAAAAGAATGATAAAAACGTAAGCACGCGATGCAAGGATGCACTGAAAGAGGTCGGGTTGAAAAAATAGTCGTTATTCTACTTTGTCACATTCCTTTATCATGTAAATCATTTGTTAAACATGATGTCACGCTTGTTTGCAAAAGGATCCGGAAGGATATGCGCTATGTCCAAAATTACATGTTATTTAACGCTGATTTTGCTGATTCTATGCAACACGATTTGGGCTGACACCCTGGAGTTGACAAATGGTCAAAAAATAGAGGGAACGTTAGTGGGCCGCTCGGACGTGAGCGTCAAGTTCGAGGTTAACGGAATCACCACTACTTATGATGAAAAAGATGTCAAGAATATTACCTTCGGACCATCCCAGCAAAAAACGAAAAAGACAACCGATACTGCCCAGGCAGGAGAATCACCCGCTGTAACCGATACGATAACGGTGCCGAGTGGCACACAGCTCATGGTACGGACCAAAGAGCCCCTGGATTCAAGCCGTCAAAAAGCTGGACACAAGTTTACCGCCATGCTGGAAGCGGATTTGGCAGTCGGTGGGACCGTGGTCGCTTCCCGGGGAAGTAATGTCTACGGTGAACTGACCCAGGCTAAACAGGCAGGCCGCGTGGCCGGAAAATCTGAGTTGACGATCGCCTTCACCGGCCTGATGATAAACAATCAGATTAGACCTATCCGTACGAGTGAAATCAAAGCGGTGGCTGAAAGCGGCAGTGGTAAAAATACAGTAGGAAAAACCGCACGCGGTGCAGCAATCGGCGGCTTGATCGATGGAAAAAGCGGCGCCAGGACCGGCGCCAAGGTCGGCGTGGGCTTGTCTGTATTAACCAGGGGCGGCAGAATAAATATACCGGCAAACACTCTGCTTGAGGTTCGCCTGGCTGACCCGTTCACGCCCTAGTCACAGATTGTTCCGGACGCTCGGGGCTGAGAGTGAACAAAGCAAATGA
>DEIP01000017.1:1721-6169 GCA_002352605.1 Desulfobacteraceae bacterium UBA2771
TCAATTATAGAGTCCGCGCTCAGGCCTACATTTTCTTCAACAACTGATTGGCGGCGGTGAGCATAGGATCCCACACTGGACCGAAGGGGGGCGCATAGGCCAAATCGGTTTCAAAAAATGCGTTTACCGACATCCGGCCGTGCAAGGCGACCGCGGCGGCATTGATGCGATGGGCAACCCCTTCGCATCCAACCATCTGCGCACCCAGCAACCGCCCGCTTTTTTTGTCCCCAACCAAATTCACCCATATTGTCTTGGCCCCAGGATGGGCATGGGCACGGGATCGGTTCTTGATCGTGACCTCCACCGGCTCAAATCCGTAGCGGTGCGATTCCTCAAGCGACAGTCCGGTGCGTGCCACTTCGAGGTTGAACACTTTGAACACGGCGGTGCCGGAAATACCCGAAAGCTGTGCCGGCTTGC
This sequence comes from Desulfobacteraceae bacterium UBA2771, assembly GCA_002352605.1. GTDB lineage: Bacteria > Desulfobacterota > Desulfobacteria > Desulfobacterales > Desulfosarcinaceae > Desulfosarcina. The sequence continues at coordinate 2,145 of DEIP01000017.1, forward strand.
CGCAAATATTGTCCGCCACGGCCCACCCGGCCCGGTTGGCACGCAACGCCAGAGGAATCCACGCCTTTTGGCCTGTGACCACATGGTAGGCATCCGCACAGTCGCCTGCCGCATAAATCGCATCGTCTGCGGTTTGCAGCCGTCGGTTCACCGAAATGGCATTTCCGATCCCCGTTTCGAGGCCCGCGTCGGATGCCAATTCGCTGTTTGGATCGATACCGGCAGCCACGAGAACCATGTCCGCCGACAGGGTCAGGCCTTCACAGCAGACGTCCAAATGGTCTCCCGCGTTTTCAATTCGCTTTATTCCATGCCCTAAGTGCAGGCCAACCCGATTGGCTTCGGTTTCCTGCTTGACCACACCCGCCATCTCCCGCTGCATCCATGGCAAAAGGTCGGGGCCGGGTTTGACCATCTCAACATCAATGGCTCTGGCCCGGAGTGCTTCGGCCATTTCCAGGCCGATATACCCCATGCCGATGATTACCGCTTTTTTAACAGCATTCGCCTCGATATAGGCTTTGATTTTTCTTCCATCATCGAGGCTCTTCAGTGCGACCACACCGCGCAGATCAAATCCTGGTAAATTCGGGATTTTTGGCCGCCCCCCCGTTGCGATTAACAGGCGATCATAGAAAAACCGAAACGGCTCTCGGTTGTCTATGGTCCCGGTGACAGTTCGATTTTTCACGTCAATGGTTTCGGCACAGTAGCCGGTAAACAGATCGATCCCCTGCTTTTTTCTGAAAACGGCGGCCGTCCTGACGACCAGGTCGGTCATATCCCGATCCGAATCGGCAATGTTGTAAGGCATGCCGCAGGCGCTATAGGAGACATCCTCCGATTTTTCTAAAACAATGACTTCCATTTCGGGCATGGTTCTCTTGGCCCGGCTCGCCGCACTCATGCCGGCTGCATCTCCTCCGATAATCACGAATTTCATAATTCACCATTTATCTGATTGTTTTGGTATCGGCAGCGATCAGGAGCAAGCGAGAGGAGCATTGCCCTGTCATTCACCCCGTTATCCGGATAGATCATTCGTCCATGTCTTCAGATATGATCTTCACATCGCCGACCGTGCGTTCATGCCATGGCCTTTTTATTTTTGTGCCCTCCTGAGCAAACAGCCACATTTCAGGGATGATTTCAGCGACCACTCGACCCTCATTAAATACACGAACGATGGCACTTTGCGACACCACCACCGAAATTGCCTGGGTATCCCGGCTGATGGATGCGGCAGCCACATGGCGGCTTCCCAGGCCCAGCGGAAGATCGATCCGCCTGGATGAGGCATTAATGTATCGGGCCGCCGAAATCGCTACACCATTGCCGGAAATAACAAACGCACCATCGAGCTGCGCCAGCTCTTTTATGGTTTCACGCATATCCGAGTCGCATACCTTCTTCACGTGTTCAGGATGTCCGAAAAGCGGATCAAGAATTAGCGGTCTCGACCGTTTCAAGACAGCCTTTTCGTCGCCGACCACAAACAGTGTACCAATTTTTCGTCCTTCCCGTCCTTCGCGGGCAATTTCCACAGCCAATTGGATGACCCGTTCCAATGTCGCCGTGTTGCAGTTCTTTTTTGTGCCGCAGATTTCATGAAAACTGATCATGTCCATCTTTCATCCCTATCCTTCCCCATTTGCCTTCACAAGTATCTCCGGTGGATGGATCAAGTTTCGTTTTACGGTGCACATCTTCGCCGCTCGGATCACGGCCTTGCGATATTTATCCGGAAAATCAGGAGGCAAATGGATATCGATCGCTATTTTTTCCATCAGGTGGGTTTTTTCGTTTCTTTCAAAACGAAGGGTTATGGTTATATCCTCGGTGGAAATGTTGCGGCTTTCGCAGAAATAGACGATGTAAACCCCGGCGCAGGTCCCGATGGATGAAAGAAACAGATCATAGGGTTCGGGCGCGGAGGCATCGCCTCCCTCGCTTTTCGGTTGATCCGTTTTCACAGTAAAGCCGTTGTAGGTCGAGTTTACGCGCTTTCCGCCAGGAAATTCAACTTGCATCTCCATGTCATCTCTCCATCGTCGTGGTGTCTCTATCAAGCTCGGTGAGGTCTTTTTCCCAGTAGGTGGTTATTACATCGACCGGACACGTTCGGTCAAGGTGATCGTGAAGCGGACAGAGGCCGTAAAAAAGTTGGCTATTACGATTCGGTGTCGTTCCTTTGCAGGCGGGAAACCCGTGTTTTCAGCCGATTCCGGACTCCCATCGGCGCGGGAATGACACGATGTTTGATTGCTTACTGTTTCATTAAACTTTTTTTATACCATACAATTTCGATGCCATCGCAGAACAATGAAGCCATCCGCAGGACAGGCGGTTCGCTTTTGGGTTGCTTCGCAACGGGGTTTGAGATAATCGAAATAGTAACGAATCGTAACGTTATCGTAACGCGGATCACCATTTGGGAGGATATAGTGGACGATAAAATTCACGAGATCTGGAACGTTCGATTTACGAGTCGAATTATCGATTCCATGGCCGACGGTGTATTTACCATGGATTCCGACGGACGGATTTCGTCCTGGAATCCCTCCATGGCGCGAATCAGCGGATATGCGGCCAAAGAGGCGCTGGGCAGGACATGCCGGTTGCTCCAATGTTCTCGCTGTTTTGGCAAGGCGTGCCCCGCAAATATTAAAAAATGCAAGATCATGGAAAAAGCCTGTTCAGAAGTCAAGGCGTGCCATCTAAGACATAAGAATGGGCATGATGTGTCTGTGATCAAGAATGCCAGCGTTGTAAAAGATGATGATGACAATGTCATTGGCGTCGTTGAAACGGTTACCGATCTTACCGAACTGAATCAAGCCCGGAAAAAAGCCGAAGAGGCGGTGTTACGATTGGGTGAGGTTCATCAGATGGACAACATCATCGGAAAAAGCCAGGCCATGCAACAGGTATTTGGAGCGATATCCGCGGCAGCGGCGAGCGAAGCCACCATTTTGGTCCAGGGAGAGAGTGGCACCGGTAAGGAACTCATTGCCGGTGCGATCCATTTCAACAGCGAACGCCGGGAGGGCCCCCTGGTCACGGTGAATTGCAGTGCCCTGGCCGAAAACCTTCTTGAGAGTGAATTGTTCGGGCACGTCAAAGGTTCTTTTACCGGGGCCAACAGAGATCGCATGGGACGCTTTGAGGAGGCGTCCGGTGGTACGATTTTTTTGGACGAGATTGGTGAATTGAGCCCGTTTATCCAAGTGAAACTCCTTCGGGTGCTGCAGGAAAGAGAGGTTGAACGCGTCGGGGATTCGAAAAAACGGAAGATCGATATTCGAATTATAACGGCAACGCACAACGATCTATATGCCAGGGTAAGGGAGGGGAAATTCAGGGAGGATCTTTACTATCGGTTGAAAGTATTCCCTATCCTTCTCCCGCCATTACGGAATCGACGGGAAGACATCCCCTTCCTTGCGGACCATTTCATAACAGGCATGAATAAAAAAACAGGCAAAGCGGTGACGGGCCAATCTAAAGCCGCCCTGCGTGTTTTTATGGAGTATGTGTGGCCGGGTAATGTCAGGGAACTTGAGAATGCCATTGAGCACGCCTTTGTGCTATGCAATCGAAAACTGATAAGCACCGATGATCTACCCATCGAGATTCGCCGGCCGGACTACACCATACACCGCAATACCGGCTTAGACAGTGCTTTTCCCGCTGGAAAAATGCGCAAGAAATTGTCGAAGGACTCCTTGTGCGAACTGCTTGATGAATGCGACTGGAACAAGGCAGAGGTGGGAAGGCGCGTCGGCCTGAGCCGGACGGCTATATGGAAGTATATGAAAAAATGGGATATCCCTCTTCAGAAAGAAGAATAATCTCAGGTCAATTTATCAGATTTTACGTCTGCTTTTCCAATGTAGGTAGAGACCGCTTTGCGGGATATGGTCTCTAACTAGTGCCCGTCCAGAAATGATGAATTTTGGTCGAGATCAAGGCGTGCGAAAAATTTTACCGCAGGCACCCACCAGGAAGTGCCCTTGGGGTGCATA
>DEIP01000017.1:6176-6617 GCA_002352605.1 Desulfobacteraceae bacterium UBA2771
CGCAACACAGATATCGGGCAAAAGAACCATTTATGGATGGGCACTAACTATAAAAATGCCAGACCGGTATTGTCATGAGCTGGGCACCGATAAAGAAATCTTCAGAACCGTGGTGCGTTCAACCCCATCTGCTGGATTATGAAAAAGCCTGCGCCGACTTCACCTGGGATGAAATTCGTCATGAATTGGACGGCCTTCCGGGTGGCCTTGGTCTGAACATCGCCCACGAGATGGTCGATCGTCACACCAACGGGCCGCGCCGCGATCAATCGGCCATCAGATGGCTGGGCCAGGACGGCACGGTTCTGGATTTGACTTACGCTGATCTCAAAGAGCAAATGAATCGGTTTGCCAACGTGCTAGCTACGCTCGGCGTGGACAAAGGCGACCGGGTGTTCACCCTGGCAGGTAGGATTCCCGAGCTTTATATCACCGCCATCG
>DEIP01000017.1:6684-17084 GCA_002352605.1 Desulfobacteraceae bacterium UBA2771
CAACGCTTGCGCAAAGGCGACGCCAAAGTCCTGGTGACCACTAAGCGGCTGTACCGGCAAAAAGTCGCTGAACTGCGGGAGCGTTTGCCGCAACTTACCCATCTCCTTTTAACGGATGCTGAAAAAGACCTAAGCGACGGTGTCTGGTCGCTGCACCAATGCATGGCGCAAGCATCCGGCAAGTTTGTGATCCCGCCCACCGATCCGGAGGAGATGGCGATTTTGCACTTCACCAGAGGCACCACGGGAATGCCCAAGGGAGCAGTTCATGTACACGATGACCCGCGATATAAAAACTGTTTTAGGGGCGGCTGGTATATCACCGGCGATATGGCCCGCCGTGACGCCGATGGTTACTTCTGGTTTGTCGGGTGCACCGACGACATTATCAAGACCTCGGGACACATGGTGGGTCCGTTCGAAGTGGAGAGTGCGCTGATGGAACATCCGGCGGTGGCCGAGGCCGGCGTTATCGGCAAGCCCCACCCGTTGATCGGGGATCTGGTTAAGGCATTTGTGTCTCTTCAATCGGATTCAGTCCCCAGCGACAAGCTGCGTCTGGAGCTTATCGGTTTTGCCCGCAAGAAGCTTGGATCGACAGTCGCACCCAAAGAGATCGCGTTTCAGGACAGCCTGCCCAAGAATAAAGCCGGTAAAATCATGCGACGACTGCTTAAAGGCTGTGAACTCGGAATGGCCGAAGGCGATACATCGACCCTTGATACCAACTCGGATTAGGAAAACCGTGGTTACTTTTTTACGGCAGACGGCTTACCGATAATTGCAGAAAAATAACGGGGTGATGCGATGACTGTCCGCAATCTAAATTTCATGTTCAATCCTTCTACGGTCGCCCTGGTGGGAGCAAGCCAAAGACCGGGCGCCATAGGTGCCGTTCTTGCTCGGAACTTGGTGAGTGCCGGCTTTAAAGGTGATATCTTTCCTGTTAATCCGAAATATAAGACCATTGAAGGGCTCCCGGCCTATCCCGATGTGGATAGCTTGCCCATCCCCCCGGAGCTTGTCGTGATCGCCACGCCGCCGGATACCGTTCCGCAACTGATTGAAGACTTCGGCAGGCGGGGTACCCGGTCGGCGGTGGTTATCACTGCCGGATTCAGCGAAGGCGCCAGCGAAAAAGGAAAACGGCTGTGCGCCCACATGCTCGACTCGGCCCGTCCCCATCTGCTGCGCATCGTGGGTCCCAACTGCCTGGGGATAATGGTGCCCGGGGTGGGCCTCAATGCGAGTTTCGGTCATGTTCAGCCGCTTAACGGAAATATCGCGTTTGTCGCCCAGTCGGGAGCGGTTCAGACATCCGTACTCGACTGGGCCACGTCGAAGAGAATCGGATTTTCCCATTTTGTATCCGTGGGCAATATGTCTGATGTCGATTTCGGCGATATGCTCGATTATCTGACAGCCGATTACGGTACCAAAGCGATCCTGCTTTACATCGAGGCCGTGACCCATGCCCGCAAGTTCATGTCCGCCGCCAGGGCGGCGGCCCGGGTGAAACCGGTGATCGTGGTCAAGGCCGGACGCCATTTTGAGAGCGCCCGGGCAACCGCTTCCCATACCGGCGCATTGGCCGGAGCCGATGAAGTATACGCCGCCGCCTTTCGGCGGGCCGGAATGCTGCGGGTGATGGATATGCAGGCGCTTTTTGATGCCGTGGAAACATTGGCCATGTCCCATCGGTTTTCCGGGGATCGTTTGGCCATTTTGACCAATGGCGGCGGTGTGGGTGTGATGGCCACCGATGTTCTGATCGATAAAAAGGGGCGCCTGGCCGAGATCTCTCCTGAAACCATGGCGCGTTTAAACAGCGTTCTCCCACCCACCTGGTCACACAATAACCCGGTAGATATCATCGGCGATGCGCCGCCGGATCGCTATGCCGATGCGTTAAAGGTGCTCCTCGAAGATAGAGAGATCGATGCCATTCTTGTCTTAAACTGCCCAACGGCAGTGGCCTCGAGCACAGATGCGGCCAAAGCGGTGGTCGATACGCTGAAAGAAGGCGGTTCACAGGCAGGTTCCCGGGGTTTTTTCACCAGTTGGCTGGGGATGGATTCCGCCCACAAGGCGCGTAAGATGTTTTCCGAACATAAGATTCCAACCTATGAAACACCGGCCGAAGCAGTTCGCGGATTTATGCAGATTGTTCGCTACCGCCGCAACCAGGAAATGCTAATGGAGACTCCCCCCAACATCCCGGAAGCCTTCGAGCCGGAAACGGAAAAGGTCCGAGGAATTGTTAATAAGGCATTGTCTGAAGGCCGCATTTGGCTGACCGAGACTGAGGCAAAAGCTGTTTTGGCTGCATACAAAATACCTGTGACCCAGACCTACGAAGCAGCCACACCAGAACGGGCAGCCGAGATCGCCGCTAGGATCGGTGGATCAGTAGCTTTAAAGATCCTATCCCCTGATATTACCCACAAGTCTGATGTGGGGGGCGTAGCCTTGGATCTAGATTCTGAAGCGCTGGTTCAAAAAACCGCATGGGCCATGCAGGAACGAATCCGGGAGATACAACCCGAGGCAAGGATTTCAGGTTTTACCGTCCAGCCGATGATTCACCGGCCCAACGCCCATGAACTGATTGTCGGACTTAGTAATGATGTGCAGTTCGGCCCGGTAATTCTATTCGGCCGGGGCGGCACAGCCGTCGAGATCATTCAGGATAAGGCCATTGCCATGCCGCCGCTTAACATGCACCTGGCCCGTGAAGTGATGAGCCGTACGCACATATACCGTCTGCTTGAAGGTTACCGTGGCAGGCCGGCCGCAGATTTGGACAGTATTGCGTTGACCCTGGTCAAGGTTTCACAACTGATCAGCGATATTGGCGATATCGTTGATTTGGATATCAACCCGCTGCTTGCCGATGAACAGGGTGTCGTGGCACTGGACGCACGCATTAAGGTGGTCAAGTCACATCTCCCCGCTTCCCAGCGCCTGGCGATTCGTCCTTACCCCAAGGAGCTTGAGGAGACACATAAACTTTCCGATGGTCCAACCTTGCTGCTGCGCCCCATACGACCGGAGGACGAACCGGCCCTGCAAGCGCTTTTCTCCCTGCTGTCCATGGAGGAGATCCGCCTGCGATTTCTGCATCCCATGAAAATTTTGTCCCACAAACTGGCGGCGCGTTTGACCCAGATTGACTATGACCGGGAGATGGCACTGGTCCTTTGCGAGACGACCGCTCAAAAAGAACCGGAGCTATATGGTGTGGTGCGATTTACGGCAGATCCGGACAACGACCGCGCCGAGTTCGCCATCCTCCTTCGGCGCGACATGACCGGTATGGGGCTCGGGCCGATGCTCATGCGCCGCATTATCGATTACGCCAAGAATCGGGGTATTGGAGAGCTTTTCGGGGAGGTGTTGGCCGAGAATAGATCCATGTTGAAGCTATGCAAGGCGTTCGGTTTTACCAAAAGGCGCGATCCGGACGAACCGGGTGTGATGGCCGTTACATTGGCACTATAGGCTTTAAGACAATTAATTTGGACTGCGTTATCGGTCGTCGCCGTATTACAATACGGCTTCCTCCCTATAGCCTTTCCCTTTGGATGGATCAAAACGAGCGGAGGCAATATTGCCACATGTGGATGAACTGGCCTGCCGTTTTGGTGCCAAAGTGATCTTCCTGCAAATTGAGACTGAAAAGGAGATCAAACCATGCAGTCTTTTCTCGCTACAAACGCGGATCAATATGGCCTGGGCCTCCGCATTCCGGAGTGTAGCAGGTGACATCGATGAACTCACACTTTTCCCCACATTCAGGACAAACATCCGGTGGCTTTGAGTCTGTTATAAGAAATCCGCACTTGGCACATTTCCAGTAAGTCAGATTACAACTGGGACAGATATCTCCCTCGAACCTGCCGTCTGCTGTGTAACCACAGTGAGCACATACCCATTTTTTCTGTTTGTCTTCCATTTTATCTACCTCCTTTCATGATCGATCTAAATCGATTCCGTACAAATGACAAACCAGAGGGTTCAATTTTCACTTCATGTGTCCTCCAAGTTGTTGTGCATGTCGTTAAGTTTCCGCATATAGAACGTGTACCTATCGAATTTCGTTTCGATGAGTTTACCCCTCAGCGATCAGATCTTCAATAACTCGCCAGTCAACCTCGGCCCGCTCCTGAAAACCGGATACAGCCTCTCTTCGCATAGGATGGACAGCGGTAATACTCAGCAGGTCCTCCTCGACGTTTCCAGTGAAAGCGAAAGCATTGCCTTTGTACCCAATGAGATACGCCACCGAATCCATCCTCTTGTTCAAGATTTGGGGACAGGCCCGTAAACAATCATATGCCGAGCCCGCCTAACGCTTGTTCCTATTTGAAGATAGCGATCATGAACAAATTTTTCGAATTCTAGGCAACAAGCCACAGCGCGCGATCCGTTATCCTTTCGGTTACATACCGGGAAACACTTCCAAAGAAGTGAGCACGGTCTGCCCCCCGCCTGCCGACGACCACGGTGCCGTAATTTGCCTTCTTCGCTTCCTCGAGGATCATCTTGCCCACTTTTGCCTTGGGTTTGGTGGTTATGATTTCAACCCGATCAGCGGCTATACCGGCTTCTTTTAATTTTTGCTCTGCATCGGCAAAAAACTTCCCCATCAGTCGTTCCGAAGCCTTCGTAACGATATCTTGAATGTAAGGATCATCTTTTCCGAAAGAAGTCGCGTCTATATCTTCTGCATCCGGGGATACATGAAACAGGCTATATTTTATTTCTGGATTTTCTGAGAACATGGATCCGACATGATCGAGTGCGCGATACGAACTTTCGGAGCCGTCAACCGCCACCAAGATCCTTTGAGACGTCACGTTTCCGTCCACCATCCACACCGGGACCACTTCGGCAATTCCCAGTAACTCGGCACTTGTGCTGCCCATAAAGGTCTTTTGAATCCGCGACAGCCCCCTTCGTCCCACCACGATGGCGTCATAAATGCCTTTTCGCGCATATTCCAGAATATCTTTGGACAGTCCTATCATCCTTTGCTGAGCAACCATTTCGATGCGTTCGTCGGGAACCCCCATTGTGATCATCCGTTCTTTCTGCTTTTCAAGGAGCCTTTGTGCTTCCGCCGTGTTTTTTTTAATGACCTTTTTTAGGCTTGCATTGGCCTTTGGATCGGTCCTGGCCTCATCCAAAAGGTATTGTGAGATCATCGGTTGCCCATGAAAAAGGGTAAATGTGACATCTTTCGAACCAGTGAACATTTTAGTTGCATACCGCAATGATTGATGCGAATGGATCGAATCATCGACAGCCATCAAGATTTTTTTCTCCATGATATTGCCTCCTTTTTTAACGAAAACGGTAATTCCATGAATAAAATCCGCTACCGGCCCTCTTCCTTCAAAATCAGCATGAATTGTTCCATGAACAATCTCTTGGGAACTTCGACGCCGACGGCGGATTAGGTATTATGTATTATTCTACCACCCACACCGTGCAGTCGCGCGCATGGTTGACAATCTTGCTGGAGACGCTGCCGAAGAGGAACTCTTCGCTTCGTGAAAGCCCCTGTCTGCCAACCACAATGGTGCTAAATTTCGTTTGGTTACGTTCCGTCAGAATGCACTCCGCCAGGGAAGGACAGTAGCGGAGCGTGGAACGAACCGATACATCCTCCGGCTCAAATCCCTCACCGATCAGAATCTTTCGATAGTTCTTAAGCATGGCATCAACCGTCAACTTGTACTGGCCGAGCCATTTCTCTTTTTCAGCAGAGGTGGGAAAGTAATCTTCTTCAGGTTGACGAATGACATGCAGGATTAAAACCTTAAAGCCTCTTATTCCTGCAAGTAATTGACCCACATATGATACCGCACGGCGGGCGTTTTCCGACTCGTCCACTGCAATCAGGATGTTTTTATTAAAAACCTCCTCATTATTGATCATTTTTTCCACTCCTTAATCGTATGGTTTCCTGGAATTAAAATTCACGGGAGCGTTTAAGTTGACGTTTGGAACGCTTCCAAATCATCCAGCAATTGTACCGTGTTCTCATAAAACCAATTGGCGCCTTTGGAAAAATGCATTAGAATCCGGTTGAGGGATTCGGGAATGTAAGGGTAAATCTTTTTAAGATTGGCAACGCGATTGTTAAACACGATATTTAAATCTTCAACTGAAAGCATGTCAAGAGCAGGGTGGCCCTGTTTCTTCAATTCCGGCAGCAGCACATCTCCCATACCCACCAAAAACATCAAAACATTACCTAAACCAAAAAGATCGTAGCCGTATACATTTTCCCTGTGCCGGTAATTAAAGTCAAAATCGATCCATCGGTACCGCCCACTATGGCGGTCTATCAGAATATGATCGCGCCGAATATCTCCGTGTTTTTCGCCATGTTCGTGAAGAAAACGGACAGCTTCGATGCATTCAATAAATTTATTTAAAATGACAGGCAATCGATCGTAAAAATAGGTTTGATGGTCCAGACCAATACCCTCCACATAATAATAGAGAGATTGACCCTTAATAAAATCGAGCACGCGAATGAGGTTTTCCGCTCGATCCTTTACTGCATAGCCATGCATGAAGTTCTTATGGCCGTCGACCAGATCCAGAATGCGAGCCTCTTTCCTGGGGCTGCGAAAGCACTCGAACGCGATGCTGCCGACATGGCTAGTAAACTTTTCGTAAAAAACCAGCTTAAGGATCTTTAGGTTTCCGTTTTTCAGATCAATGGCGTGCTTCACCCAAAATTTCACATCGTCATCTATTCCAAACCGTCCCTCCTTGGCATTATGGCGAATGAGATAGGGGTTGCCGTCAAGAACAACCACATCACCATATTCCACCCGGAAGAAATCCGTGGTGTCTGTATGGATTTGAAAAGGATGGAAGCCATGGGAGGGAGGCAACCACCGGGAAGCCATTTGCCGGAGGTCTTCTTGAGATGGGATCGCCGTCATTTCAATTGCACCTCAAAAAAGTGCTTAACTGCATGGGCATGGAAATTATCTGAAGACTGTCAAATAATAATGGGCATAAGAACAGATGTCAAGTCATGGGATGGATCCGTTGTATCTTCCTTTTTGATTTCGAAGCGCGGATTTAATCCCCGCCGCTTGCGGCGCTGAAGACGGAAAAATCTTTTGATAGATACCCCGTCCGCTTGCGGCGGGTAGTTCATTGTTTTGTTCAGGCAAACGACGTCCCCCTTTTTTCCGTTTTTACATTTGTATTCGTAGATGGGCATCCCATCCTCCTAAACGATGAAAGTTGTTTTTAAACGCCCTTGATGCTATTTTAATCGAGCAGGTCAATAAAAAAAACAGCAGAAACAGCGCCGATTATGGATCAAGGATGAAAATTGCGATTCCCGCCACCGCGCCGGATCTTGGCGCCGTCGTCGAGAACAGGCTGGGTGCGGCCCCCTATTTGCTGGTCATCAATACCGAAGACATGTCATTCGAGGCCGTGGCCGGACCGTCGCCATCCATCGGGCCGGGGGCCGGTATTGAAGCGATTTCCATTGTCACGGACATGGGTGCCAAGGCCATTATAGCCGGATTTGTATCTCCCCATATTGCGTTGACGCTTGAGAAAAACGGGATTGCGGTTATCACTCCGGTTGGCGGCAGCGTCATGGATGCCGTCGAAAAATACAGGCGGGGTGTGCTTCCCGGAATGACTGGAGGCCCTCAACAACCCGAAGTGCTGATTGACTCACATGCCGAACCGCAGTTGCAGACGGCGTTCCGGAAAGCCGCCAGACAGTTTTTCAGCATTTTCCCCGTGTTGGCCGGCGTTATCCTACTGGTGGGACTTTTCCGTGGTTTCATCTCCCGGGATCTTCTTTTGACCATTTTTTCTGGAAAGGTGATTCAGGATACGCTTTGGGGTGCGTGTATCGGGAGCGTTCTGTCGGGGAATCCGGTAAACAGCTATGTGGTTGCTGAAACCTTGCTAAAGATGGGGGTCAGTCTGTTCGGCGCGGCAGCCTTGATGGTGTCCTGGGTCAATGTGGGACTGTTGCAGCTTCCGGCCGAGATATCGGCCCTTGGAACGCGGTTTGCCGTCTCCCGGACGATAGCGGCTTTTCTGATGGCCATTGTCGTTTCGATCTTGACCGTGTTTTTAACCGGGGGTCGCGTGTAATGAAAACTATTGGGCATGATGCAAAACCAGCGGCCAACCGGAAACACCGGCAATGGCTTTTTCCAGCGGGCGTGATTGTCGTCTACCTAACAATCTATTTCGTTGCACCGGATCGGACCGTCAACGCCCTGATGGCAAGCGGGAATGTCCTGAAACAGATGGCCCTGCCGTTGTTGTTGGCGTTTGCGATGATGGTCGTCCTGAATCTGTTCATTACACCCGCCCATGTTTCGCGCTTTCTCGGCAGCCGGGCCGGAATAAAGGGCATCTTGCTCTCGTCGGTTGCCGGTATCCTTTCAATGGGGCCTGTGTACACATGGCTGCCATTCTTAGCAGCGATCCGGAAAAAGGGCGCATCTGTTTTTCACCTGGCCAATTTTTTGTCCAGCCGCGCCGTCAAGCCGGTTCTTCTTCCGCTGATGATCGGTTATTTCGGCTGGCGCTTTGCCTTGATTTTTACCGTCCTCAACATGGCGGGTGCATTGCTCGTGGCAGCGGTGGTGACTTACATTTCCGACGGCCGGCGAAAATCACGCTAAAACCATTCCGTCTCTGCATATTTTGGAATAATGCCGCCGACCAGGGGTTCATGTTTACCAGAGGCCTCGGCAATCGGACGGGAACATTAACGGTCCTCCATATGGAAGGAAACAGGGGCGACAATAACCTGCTATGATTCAAGCGTATTTTTAGTGTCACATCCGTTATTACACGCCGTCGCCATGCAGCTTTTCAGCTTGATCGGTAAGCAGCCTTTTAAACCGGTCAAGGGTGACTGGATACGGAATGATGGGAATGCCCATCCAGTCGGAATATTCCAGAAACGCTTCCGGGTGTTTTTCCATATAGTCGTCTAAATAACCCACCCCATCCAAGACGATGGCCCCGCCGGTGTGTTTGGGAAAGTTTTCGTTGGCAAGGCCCTGATCCCAGCCCTTGAACACCTCTTTGCGGAATTTAATCCATCCGGGTGTCATCCACCACACGGGTTGGCCCCCGGCCATTTCCTCTGCAATCCGGTTACGTTCCGATTCGCTGGCAAGCATGTCCATGCAGTGGGTTGCCTGGATTCTGGCCACGGTGGGGCCTTGCTCTTCGATAATGGTTTGCATCAGCCGCGTGGGCTCATCCATATTCACGTAACAGAACTTGCCCCCGTAAATCACAATGACCTTTTCTGTTTTTTCTTTGGCTTTGCTGATCTGCCGTAAAAGCTGCCGTTCCAATTCGGGAATGTCTTGGTGGAGTCCGGGTGTGGTGTACAGGATCTGCGGCGTATCCAGAAACCCCTGTTTTTTCAAATAATTTAATTCGAGGCTCAGGGTTCCACAGGAGACGATCGCAATGTCTGAAAAGGATATGTCAGTCATGAAACCCTCCTAGTACTTTAATGCCAGCGCATAACCGGCATGAACGGCCGTGTAAATGTCCAGGACCTTTTCCGCATCGCCGATCACTTCAACGGTTTCCACTGCCTGTTCGATAGCCGTGTCTGGCCCGGGTGCGGAACGCATCCCCGAAGCGAAAATGACCGTCTCAAACGGTTCCAACACTATGTTTTCGCCGTCCTTTTCCACTACCACCCTATCGGTTTCGAACGCGTTGACCGTCGTGTGGGGCATCAGGGTCACGTTGTTCATCCGGTCGATCCGCATGAGGGTCAACTTTTTAGTGATCATCTCCATCATGCTGCCGATGGGATCCGTTCGTTTGGTGGCCGTCACATCGAGACCCTCCGTGCCGAGTTTCTCCGCGATTTCAAGCCCGGTCCGGCCGGCGCCGATTACCAGGACCCGTGGCCCCTTGACCGGTTTCGTGCCGCTGAAGTATTCTATGGAGGTCATGGTGTACTGGCTGTCGAGACCCTGGATATCAGGAACATTCTGATGCGCCCCGGTGGCCCATACCAACAGATCCGGTCGAATGTCACCGACCAGATCCGTATCCACTGCCCTGCCGGTCAGCACTGCCTCGGCATTGGCTTTTACGCAAGAGGCCAGATTGTCCAGGCCGTCTTGCATCTTCTGTTTGCCCGGTGCCTGCCACGCCAGGTTGAACTGCCCGCCGAGCCGATTTTCCTTTTCGGCCAATGTGACCCGGTGGCCGCGTCTGGAAAGGTATAGGGCGGCACTCATCCCGGCCGGCCCGCCGCCGGCCACCAGAACGTTCAGGGGATGGGCCGATTTTTCCAGCTCCGGCTGCCCGATTTCCGGATTTACGTTGCAACCGATGGGTTCGCCGTTTTT
>DEIP01000025.1:0-422 GCA_002352605.1 Desulfobacteraceae bacterium UBA2771
TCCTTATTGTTCTACCACGTCCACTGTACCGGATTGTCATCGATCAGGTCGGTGATCGGCCGGCTGATGCGGTCCAACTCCGCCAGCTCAGTCTCGATCAACGTGACGTCCGCCGCTTTGGCGTTGTCGATGACCTGCCGGGCATTGCGGGCGCCGGCGATGGCACAGACGCAATGATTGGCGATCACCCAAGCCAGGGCCAATTGGGCCATGGTGATGCCTTTTTTTTCGGCGATAGGACGAAGGGCGTAAAGGGCCTTTTGCACAAGCGGGAAGAGATCCGCCTGGAACAAACGGTTGCCGTTGCGGTGGTCACCTTTATCGAATTGATGATCGGGACCGAATTTTCCGGTGAGTAGTCCCTGGGCCATGGGTGAGTAGGCCAGAATAGTCACCCGGTTATCGCGGCACCAGGGCAGGAT
>DEIP01000025.1:528-10515 GCA_002352605.1 Desulfobacteraceae bacterium UBA2771
CCGTCAAGGCCTGCATGGTTTCCTCCAGGGGGACTTTCTTTGCACCAAAAGATCCCGTCGGCCAGTGGATCTGGTAATGATCCAGGTAGTCGGTTCCCAGGTTTTTCAGGGAGCGGTTACAGGCAGCGATCACCTGGTCGTATTTGAGGTGGTTGGAAAATACCTTGGAAAGGATCACCACCTTGTCCCGCCGGCTGCCGACGGCCTTGCCCAGTATTTTTTCCGAGTGTCCGTTTCCATACACCTCGGCGGTGTCGAAGGTGGTAATGCCGGCATCCATGGCCGCCCGGATGGCTTTCTCGCTCTGTGCATCATCGATCCTGGTCCACATGGACTTACCGGTCTGCCAGGTGCCCATGATGATTGGTGACAGGTGGATATCCGTTTTTCCCAGCACGCTTGATTTCATTTTATCTTCCTTCCCGATAGCCCTATTTTCGATCTGTCCGGCCGTTGAGATTCCCTGCGTCGACTTGCCGGCTTGGCCAAAATTACTTCGGCTCCTACAGTAGTGCCCGTTTTCGCCGTTGGCAAGAATAACCGGCGGGCAAAAACGCTTACAGGAATAATAGGGTTGAGAAAACGACATCAAATTGCCGTCAGGACATTATTATTTCGAAGGGCGAGGGGCGGGGTTCGACGTTGCACACCGGGATCCGGGAATCAACCGGCGCTTCAGGCTGACGGTCGGGTGATCCGCACCGACCAGGATTGTGAACATTATTCCAACATGAAAAAACCATACCCGGCGGGTATGGTTTTTTCATGTTGGAATAGATAGATTGGGGCAGGAGCTATTCCAAAACCACCCCCTCAGGGGGTGGTTTCTTTATTCTGGTCGCCCGATGCTCCTATACAATAGGTGCGCCAGTCGCAGTCTACGCTGTCGCAGTCCGCATTGCCCCTTCTGAAACAGTCCGTCATGCCTGCCGCTCGCTGCAGGCTACGGACCATGGCAATAATATCCACCTGCCCGGCCGGACGCCTTTTTTGGATGTTATCGTCTTGGGTCGTCTTGTCCGACGTGTCGCCGGAACGAGACGACGACTGGTCCTCGGGAACGGAAGATCGATCCTGATCCATCTTCGGTAGCTCTTTCGGGGATAGTTAATATACGGTTAAACGCTTGCTCCGGCCCGCAATGGCAAGTCAATGGGTTTTAACGACAAAGCGCTCACCGGTGACCGGAAAATAAATGCGTTAATAATGGCCCATCATGGCCGCAGACGGTGACTTAATTTGGTAGCGGCTTTCCTCTGTGCAATCAATGGCGCTGTAACAGATATTTTTTGCGGTTGTCAGGTGAAATTCCTGAACTTCATGCAGGATTTTGCAATTCTTCAGACATTCATCCTTAGGGTCGTTCCTTCTTTCACAGGTTTTGCATGGAGAAGATATCACGTTGTCATCCTTTCATGGCATCAATCACACCATCATCGAATATTAAAAGAAGATAGTACCCGTTACCCTCCCTTTTCTGTTGTCCATTGGATTCCCTGTCGGCATCAGTCGATGTTCCACCCCGTTTAGACCGTCGACTTTGCGCTTTCATGCCCATACTATCGGCATACAAAAAAAAGTCTATGGGGCAGACGACTCATTTTTTTAGGTTTTTTTACCATATCCCGGGAAAAATTCCCGAGTCATGAGAAAATTTGGGGTGAAAATGGAGGAGTGTTCGAATATCAGCCGAGCCTTTATGTCGCTGATGAATTCAAGGAGGGCGATCTTTTTTTTACAATTGCTGAGATGAGAAATTTACTTTGAGACCCGTTTTACGGCGCGTCGCAGGGCATTGGTGATCTTTTTGGCCGGCCATGCCGTCACCGACCAGCCGACGGCCATGATCATCAGCCAGACCATCACTTCACCGCTCTGGCTAAGGTCCCGATCCCGGGTCACCAGGGGGCCGAAAAAAACAGCACAGACAAAACCGGCGGCAATGCGCCAGGTGTCTTCAGATAAAAGCAGGTAAAAAAATATATATGAAACGGTTAAGGGACGTTTTTTCATGTTCACTCCTTGGGTAGCCATCGGATCCGTTCGTTGCATAAAAGTTTTTGGCCGTCGGGTCAAGGCGCCAATTGACACGTTGCCGTTTTTCACCTATTTTGAAGTTCAGTTGAGGTGACGACAAACCGGCAAACGACGATGGATTTAAAGACGAGTTTCAAAATATTGGGTTTGGTTCCGGAGGCAGACGAGGCGCTGACCAAGCACGCTTACAAGGACCAGGTGCGGCGCTGGCACCCGGATCAGTTTCCCCAGGGCTCGGCCGCCAAGACCGGGGCCGACGAGCAACTGAAGCAGATCAACATCGCCTACGCCCGGGTCAAGGCGCATCTGGCGAGCCGCCGACCGGCACCCGACGTCTCTGGCACCGACACCACATCCCATCCGCCACATCCCCCCCGCCCCAACGATACGCCCGGCGAAAAATCGAAAACGCGCGCCTGGGTCGACCACCTGTTCGACGCGCTGAACGCGTTTGCGGGGAACCATGATGGCGGACCGAGGGACCAACCGGCCGCTGAATCTGATGCGAACCGGCGCGAGACCTTCGGACAGGTTCTCGATGAAATGGCCGGCGGCAACATCGCCCCGAAACCGAAGCGCCAATCGGCCAATCCCGCCGGTGGGGCTGCCCGCGCCGCTGCCGGCTATCGATGCCATCGACGCCGTGGCAGCGTCGTGGGTGCCGTGGGCGGCACAGAAAGCCCGGGGCCGGTCAAACCGGTGAGCCGAGTTCGGGGAATCGGGAGGCGCCGGTGACGGTTGACCGTTTCCGCTTTTTAGATTGCATCAACCTTCCGATTTAAAAGATGCCAGCAGGGCCACCATCAGCCGCCACACCTTTTCCACCGACGGCAGATAAAGGCGTTCCGACGGCGAGTGGGGATTTTCTATGGTGGGTCCCAGGGAGATCATATCCATGTTCGGGAAGCGGTCACCGATTACCCCGCATTCCAAACCGGCATGCATGATCTGCACCGTGGGCGCGGTATCAAACGAATCCCGATAAAGTGCCGTGCAGCGCCTGAGCAGGGGAGATTCGCGGTTCATGGGCCATGACGGATAGCCGGTGTCGGTATGAACCGAAGCGCCGGCCAGGTGGCCCACTGCCTCAACATCAAGGCATATGGCATCGAGTCGCGAAGGCACCGAACTTCGCTGGTTGGCGGTCACCGTCAAGGCGTTGTTGTTGATCTCCACCATGGAGAGGTTGGCGGACGTCTGCACCAGAAGCGGAAATTCTTCGGCCATTTCAGCCGGGCCGTCGGGCAGCGCCGCCAGCAGATTCACCACCATGGTGGTATCGTTTTCGGTAACCCCGCGCCGGCCCGTATTCACCGGCCCTTTTTTCTCAATATGAACCGTTAGTCCCGGGTCAGCCTTCCGATACTCCTGTTTGATCGTGTCGGCGATCGAATCGATCACCCTTTCCAGAGCATCGGCCTGATCCCGGCGGCAGGCCACCAGCGCCTCGCACGCACGGGGAATCACATTCCTTCCGGTGCCGCCCTGTAACGCCACGAGCCGAATGGGTGCAGCCGTCATTCCGGCGCCGAGCAAGCGGGCCATGACCTTGTTGGCATTGGCACGATGTTTGGCGATATCCACACCGCTGTGCCCCCCTTGCATGCCCTGGGCAACGACGCCGATCAATTCGTACCCCCCGTTAAGCATCCGAACGTCCAGTGGCCGTTTGATGGTGGTGTTTCGACCGCCTGCACACCCGACCACGAAGACCCCTTCATCTTCCGAGTCCAGGTTGATGAGAATTTTACCGGACAGCAGTTCCGGGTCCATATTCAGGACGCCGGTCAATCCGGTCTCCTCGTCCACGCTAAAAAACAGCTCCAGGGGTGGGTGAAAAACATCCAGGTCGTCGACCAAGGCCAGGGCCAGAGCAACGGCAATCCCATTGTCAGCCCCCAGGGTGGTTTCCCGGGCGGTGAGCCAGGGGCCATCTTGCACCATCCGGATGGGGTCTTTGGAAAAATCGTGGGCGGAGTCGGCCCGCTTTTCACAGACCATGTCCATATGCCCCTGAAGAATGACAGTGGGCGCGTGTTCGAACCCGTCGGTGCCCGGCACCTGAACCACCAAGTTGCCGGCTGGATCTGTTTTTACGGCCAGACTCCTCTCCTCGGCCCACTGCCGAAGCCAACGGGAAAGCCGACGTTCCTGTTTCGAACATCGCGGAATGTGGTTAATCTGTTCAAAATAGTCGATGACGATGCGGGTTGCCGGGTCCATGCATTGATCTCCACGATCACCGCACCCTGAGTCTTACCGAAACGGAATAACGCAGGGGGCAAGGATACCGTTTTTTGAAAAAGCGAATTAAGGAATGGAAAAAAAAGCCGATACGCAAGATAGCACGCCATGGTGCGGAAAGAGATCCAGAGGTAGGCCATGAACGCCAAGTTACTGATGATGATCGCGTTTTTATTTTTTCTGGCCTGGAGAAAGGCCGCAGACAGTTTTCTCCTGTTTTGCGCCCTTTTTGCCGGCGGCCTGTGGGTTTGTGTGCTCATCCACCGTATGGAAAACACCCATTCCGTGGTCGACGATGATACCCAATAACGATTTCGGGTCATGAGCGTCTATCCAGACAGCCCAGTACCGCCGGGAAATTGCCCGGTGCGGTCACCAGCAGGTGCTCTTCAATCCGCGTTCCGTCCAGATAGTCATTGAGATAAAACTTTTCGCCACTGACTTTATACAGTCGACCGCCGGCCGCTTCGACAATCACCCGGGTGGCGGCCAGGTCCTGAAAGGATTCATTGGCCGTAACCGCCACGTCCGCCCGTCCCATGGCCACGTAGCACAAATGCGCGCCGGTACAACCGAGGTTTCGAATTTTTCCGGGAAACCGGGAAACATAATGCTGGTGGAATCTGGAGAAGGTGAACATCAGACTTTCATCATCGATGGTGCGATCGTCAGGCATCCGGATGCGTTTTTCTCTCCAGAAGGCCTCCCCGCCGGCCCGGGCATGAAACAAGTCTCCGGTCGCCGGCATGTAAAAGGCACCGAACACCGGCCAGAAATTTTCAAAAAGCGCCAGCGACATTCCCCATATGGGAATACCGGCCTGATAATTGTCCACCCCGTCGATGGGATCGAATATCCACAGGTATCGCCGGCTGTCGTGCGTATAGGTGGTGTCCGGCATTCCACTGGTGAACATCCGGTGGTCGGGATACCGGTTCTCCATCGATTGTCGAAAACGTTTGCTGATCGTAAGCTCTGCACGGGTGATCAGTCCTTCATCGAACTTGACCGGCCCTCTGCCCTTGCCGAAGTTTTCCATTGCCACTTGACCGGCACTGCGAATGGCGTTGATGGCAAACGTCGTCAAGGCTTCAATCCCATGGATTGGTTCCTGTGTCATGTCACCTCCCGGTTGTTGAAAAGATGGTTTCCCTGGCGAATAGATACGGAAAAACGGATGGAACCACCGAACCATCATCCACGATGATGGCCGGCATCATTCCCAATAAACACGGGCGCGAAGAACCATTCGGCAATAATACCGCCGCTGAAACAGTCGGCGTTGGCGACAAGTATGGTATCAAACGATAACAATCGAGCAATAAAAGATGGGTAGGTGAGAAGCAACCCGGCAGATCCCCGAATTCCCGTTGGGAAATTCATGGATTAGCGGCTATTTTTTCGACGAGGAATACCCGTCGGCATACCATCCGCCGCCTTTCAGATCGAAACTGCACGCAGATAGTATTTTCTTCGCCTTATCGTGGCATTTGGGGCACTCAATCGCCTCGGTATCCATCCGTACCAGTTCTTCGGTAACGTGGCCACATTTGCACTGAAATTCATAAACCGGCATCAATTGGTCCTTTCTGGATCGAACAACCTGAAGAAGCAGTCGATTACAACTGACTGTTTGCGGTTAATTTAGTTCTGTTTTCGTATCATGTCAAGACTCTATCGCCACAGTTGTAAAGGCCCGGAAAACTCATAAAAGATCGGCGGATACGGGGTTGCATTCGAATCCGCCGATCATATGATTGGGTCGCCAATGGTTATTTGCGTTCTATTTTTACAACAAGGTATCCGGCATTCCGTCGTTTGACCAGCAGTTGAATGGTTTCGCTGTCCCGGTTCTTTTTCATCAGTTTGACGAAGTCATTGCGGTCTTTCACGACGGTGCGATTGATCTCTTTTATGATATCACCGCGTCGTACATCGGCCGCTTGGGCCAGGCCGTCGTCTTTGACATCTGTGACCAACACGCCGTTTTCCTTTCCGTCGATCCCGAAACGACGTGCGATGTCCGAATCCAGATCCGTCACTTCGATGCCCAGTTCATCATTGTCCCGACTCTGGGTGGCAACGATCTTTTTATCATCGTCCCGCTTGGCCAAGGTTACCGACAGGGTCTTTTTCTTGCCGTCTCGTATCAAGTCGATTTTGGTTTTGTACCCCACCGGTGTGTTGGCGATCATTGCAGACAGTTCCCGGCCAGTTGACACGCCTTTGTCGTCCACGAACAAAATGATATCATTGACCTTGATGCCGGCCTTGTCCGCCGGATCACCCTCGAACACTTGGGTCACGAGCACACCCTTTTCCGCCTTCAGACCGTAATACTCGGCTAGTTCCGGGTTCAGGTCCTGAATCCCCACCCCCAGCCAGCCACGGGTGACCTCGCCCTTGTCCATGAGCTGATTGATGATTCCCTTGGCCATATTGATGGGGATGGCAAAACCGATGCCCTGACCACTGGCAATGATGGCCGTGTTGATACCCACCACTTCACCATCCATATTGAGCAGGGGACCACCGCTGTTTCCCGGGTTGATGGAGGCGTCGGTCTGAATAAAGTCATCATAGGGTCCTGAACCGATGATTCGCCCCTTGGCACTCACAATGCCGGCGGTGACCGTCTGCTCCAAGCCGAAGGGGCTTCCGATGGCCACCACCCAGGTCCCCACTTTCAAATCCTCTGAATTTCCGAGTTCAAGCGGTTTAAGACTTTTGGCGCCTTTGATACGGATAAGGGCAAGGTCCGTTTTGGGATCACGCCCCACCAGCTCGGCATCAAACTCCTTGTCGTCGGCCAGAATCACCTTGATCTGATCGGCATCCTCTATCACATGGTTATTGGTAACGATGAAACCGTCGCTATCGATAAGAAAACCGGACCCAAGGCTGCGTTGTTTAAAGTCACGCTGGGGACCATCACCCTTGAACGGTCCGAAAAATTCATCAAAGGGATTTCGGTTCCCACCGAAAGGCTTACCGAAAAAATGTCGGAAAACCGGGCTGCCGCCCTTGATGGTTTTCACCGTACGGATGTTAACCACCCCGGGCCTGGCTGATTCGGCCAGTTCGCTGAAGCTTTCCGGGGCGGAGAATGCGTCCACGGAGTGAACCACTGGTGTGCCTGTAAACAGTAATGCCGTCGCACCGAACATCAGAATAAAAACAAAAAACGGTTGAATACCTTTTTTTAACGCGATCATACCCGATCTCCTCAAGTATCATTAAGTGAAAACGCAATGGCAGTGTACCGAACACGCCGATCATTGGCTCGGGGAAAGATAAACCCGCAGGGTTACGGTAAGATGACAGAAAGATTACCAATTGGTAATATTAACAGACAGCCGGGGCTGATCTTTGGTGGGAAAAAACCATCAATTGACGGATGAGGCTTTTTTCGGGTCATCGGCGGGTGTCGCTGTCAGTTCTTCCCTCAATGCCATGCCGATCTGTTCCAGGCGGTAGGGCTTTCTGATATATCGGCCGGCACCTAATTGCTGGGCTTCCACCACCCGTTCGGACTCGGAAAAACCGCTGGTGATGATGGCTCTCTGGCCCGGAGAGATCCTAAGAATTTGACGATAGGTCTCAAGGCCGTCCATTCCCGGCGCCATGATCATGTCCAGAATTAGGATGTCCACCGATGTCTGCCGGATGTATGCGACTGCCTCATCGCCACTGGCGACCGTATCCACCCGATAGTTCAATCGTTTAAGCATAAATGCGGCCAGGTCGCGCTGTTCTTTTATGTCGTCAACCACGAGCACCAATTCGCCGGCACCACGGTAGCGATCGATGGGCCGTGCCTCGACCTCTTTTTCCACGTCTTTCCGGGTAATGGGGAAATAAAGATCAAATACGGCTCCCTGGTCTTGGATGCTGCGTGCATCGATGAAGCCGCTGTGATCTTTCACGGTACCCCACACCACGGCCATGCCCAGCCCGGTCCCGCTACGACCCATTTTCTTTTTGGTATAAAAAGGTTCGAAGATCTGTTCCAAATCCGAAGACGGGATGCCGATGCCGGAGTCGGCCACCCGAAGGCGGATATATTCGCCCTCCGGTACGGTTTCGAACCCGTTCATCGGGCGGTCCATATAACAGTTTTGCGTGCTCAATGAGATTTGCCCGCCTTCAGGCATGGCCTCGGCAGCGTTGGTGATCAAGTTCATGATGGTTTTGCTCAGGTGTACCGAGGAGCCGATAATGTTTAACACCGCCGGGTCCAAATCCGGATGAATCGTTACTCGGGGATGAATCGACTTAAGTTTGGCCAGTTCAGGACTGTCCAAATAGTCTTGAACAATGCGATTCAAACCGATCACGTCGGTAACGGTTACCCCCCGCCGCGCCAGGGTCAGCAGATCCTGTACGATGGCCGCGGCCTTTTCACCGGATTTCTTGATGGTTTCGACGATCGAGTGCATCTCGTCGTCCTCGGGGATATCCATGAGCAGCAGTTCCGGGTATCCCACCAACCCCGAAAGGATGTTGTTCAGATCGTGGGCCACCCCACCGGCAAGGGCGCCGATGGCTTCCATTTTCTGCGCCCGTTGGAGTCGCGCCTCCATCGCTTTAACCACGGTGATATCCGTGGCCACCTGGAGTCGGGCCAAGCGGCCGTCTTCCCACACGATGGCACGCGAATAGATGATGTACCAGCGACCGTTGAGCGGATTTTTCTGTTCCCAGGAATAGCTCTCTGCGGGCCGGCCGTTTTCGTCCGGCAGCCGGACACGCTTGCATTGGTGGCCGGCCATATCCCGGCCCGCGATCGTCTGGTGGCAGTTTTTACCCACAATATCATTGCCGTAGGTCCGTTTCATGTGCTGGTTGGCCAGTAGAATAGTGCGGGATTCAACATCCGACACATTGATATCCGCATCGATGCTGTCGAGGACGGTTGCGAGCTGTTCATGGCTGGAACGCATCCTTGCTTCAGCCTGTTTTCTATCAAACACCTCTTTTTTCAGATCCTGGTTGA
This sequence comes from Desulfobacteraceae bacterium UBA2771, assembly GCA_002352605.1. GTDB lineage: Bacteria > Desulfobacterota > Desulfobacteria > Desulfobacterales > Desulfosarcinaceae > Desulfosarcina. The sequence goes on from DEIP01000025.1 coordinate 9,806, forward strand.
TTCGCTGAAGAGCGGCGGTGCGCGCTTTCACCCGTTTTTCCAGGTTGCGGTTGATACCGTCCGTTTTCTTTTTCTCTTCCGCCAGCAGGTGGTTCAGGAAAAAGCTTTTGCGCCGGTGGGTTTCGAGGGAATAGCAGATAAGCATCCCCAAGAGATTGATCCCCAGAAAATGGGTGCCGAAGATCAGCTGAATCAAACCGCCGGCTTCCATGAGCCACATCAAGGCCCCCTGGTAGGCACCGATCACAACGATGCCGGAAATGGCGGCGGTGATAAATCGGGCATGCACAAAGGTGTATCCGAAAAAGATGCAAAAAATGATGCCAATCCCGTAGTAAAGGGACTCGGGTGCAGGTGTGATCACTACCATGGCCACATAGGCCAACCCGGTGACCATGATGTAAAAACCGTTGATTGGCTGCCATAATCGCCGGTAGGCAGCCGTGTAGGAAAAGATCAACCCCAGCATAAACATGGGGCATACCAGCACGTACCGGATGAACCACAATTGGCATTTTTGTTCCGGAAACACATGAGCGTCAAGGATACCGAATATGCTGAAAAAGAGAATGGCGTATAGTTTGCATCGTCGCACATAATTCAAAGAGTTTGAAAAATAGGCTTTTCGGAAGGGGGCCTCCAGGGATTTGTCACTTCCCGTAAAAGCCAGGGTCAACGGGTTGAGGTTGACCCGAAGCATGCTATAGGGA
>DEIP01000025.1:10553-18617 GCA_002352605.1 Desulfobacteraceae bacterium UBA2771
GTATGTTCGATGCACATGCAATAGGAGAGGCGCAGGATCAAAGTGTGAATTCGATGCGGTTCATTTTATCAACTAATTTTCATCGGGGGCAGGTATAGGGTGAAGGTACTTCCTTTTCCTGGTGTGCTCTCGACATTGATTTCGCCGCCATGGGCGCGGGCGACAGCCCTTGCCAGGCTCAAGCCCAGCCCAGACCCATCGGTTGCTCGGCTCTGGTCACATCGGAAGAACCGATTAAAAATTTTAGACAGGTCCTCGGTGTCGATGCCATCACCGCTATCTTTAATGGAAATGTTAATCCTTTCGGTCACTTTCATATCACGAAACGCACGAATGTCAATGTTTCCCGTTGCCGGTGTGTACTTGATCGCATTGTCTACGAGATTGGCCATTGCCCGTTGAAGCATTTTAAGATCCCCTCGCACCATCAGGTTTTCAGGTGTTTCACAGGACAGGTAAAGCCCCTTGTCTTCAGCCAGGGGAGCAAACAGCGCCACCGCGCCACGGATCACGTCTGCCAGGTTTACCGGCGCCATGGCAATTTCTCCGGCGCCGGCATCGGTTTTGGAGATTATCAACATGGTATTGATCATATCCAGCAACCGGTCGCACTCTTCGATGGTGCCGCCGGCCAAGGTCAAGTCATCCCCGTCGCCGGGTTCACTCCCGATACTGATTTCAGCCATCCCGCGAATCCGCGTCAACGGGCTTTTCAGATCATGGGCGATGTTGTCACCCATTTCGCGGATTTCGGACACCAGCTTTTCGATGCGGTCCAGCATCTGGTTGAAGGTCACCGCCAGGCGGTCGATCTCCTCGTGGCGCGCCATTATCGGCACCCGCCGGCTGAGGTCGGATTCGGAAATCTGCCGGGCGGTCCGCGTGACCGCTTCGACGCCGGAAAGGGCTCGCCTGGCCATGAACCAGCCCACCAGGATGGCAGTTAGAATCAAGGCGGACATGGCAATAAGAAAAATTTTCTTGAATATGCTAACAAAAGCCGTGTCGTTTTCCATGGAATAGCCGAACTGGGCCACCACGCCCCTGCCGATGATGCCGTAAACGATGCGCACCCGATCCGGTCGGCCCGGCAAGGTCAGGGTTTCATAAACCCGTGAACGGCCCTCCACCAGCCGACCGACGGCATTGCGATTGATCCCGATCTCCCGCCAATAGGACATATTGGACGAAGAAAATGCCACGCCACCGGCATACAAAAGGCGGAAAAATATCTTTTTCTCACCGGCGGCCTGTGATTCGATCAGCGCGGCGGCCTTGACATCTTCAAGCCCATGCAGGTTATATATGGCCTCAAATTCAGATATCTTGTCGGAAAGGCGGCTGTCCAGACGCTGTTTCAGGTTGGTGGTAATCAACACATAAAAGAAAAGAAAAGCCAAACATGACAATAAGGAAAAGACGATCCCGTACCATAGGGTCAATCGGAAGGAGAGGGTTCGAGGCAGTCTAATCATTCTGCCGAAGGGCATACCCCACCCCGCGAACCGTGTGGATCAGTTTTTCTTTAAATCCCTTATCCACCTTGTCGCGCAATCGGCAGATCCGTGCTTCCACCACGTTGGTCTGGGGATCGAAATGGTAATCCCAGACATGCTCCATGATCATGGTCTTGGACACGACCCGGCCGGCGTTTCGCATCAGGTACTCCAGCAGAGAGTACTCTAACGGCTGAAGGTCGATCTTCGCCCCCTCACGGCGGACTTCACGCGTCAGAATATCGATGGTCAGGTCACCGTAGGTCAGTCGGGTGGGTTCTTTGGCACCACTGGCGCGCCGGATCAAGGCCTGTACCCGGGCCAGCAATTCCGAAAAGGCAAATGGTTTGCTCAAGTAGTCGTCACCACCGGTCTGAAGGCCTCTGACACGGTCATCGATAGCCCCTTTGGCGCTGAGGATGATCACCGGTGTCATCACATTTTCCCGCCGCATGCGCCCAATCAGGGACAGGCCGTCCAACCCGGGCAGCATAATGTCCACAACCGCGGCATCGTACGGCTCGTTAAGTACCAGGTCCAGCCCGGTCGTCCCGTCCGGGGCGTGATCCACCGCAAAGCCTTCCGCCTTGAATCCTTTTTTCACGAAAGAGGCAATTTTTTTGTCGTCTTCAACCAATAAGAGTCGCATTGCTATTTAACAGCCTGTTGCAGGTACGTACGATGTCGCGTCCGGATGACGTGTCGGCCGCGTTCCGGACACTGTCGAGACGTTATGAGAATATAACCGCGTCCATACCCCTTGGCAAGCCGGATATCGTTAAAAATTATATAAATGCGGGGCCTTATATTTACCAAGCAATTTTCTTGACAAATTCGATGGCCGCTGAGACAGTGACGCCGACCTGAATCGTAGCCGAGACGGTGAAAAAAAAGAAGAAAAAAAGAATGACCCTTCAATGGGGGGAACCTTGATCGAGTCGTGCATGGGTCGCATCAACCGATCCCTGAAAAGTCATATCGATGCTTGCTGCGACTTTACTCCCCCGATTCTTGGGAAAGGATTATTGCGATGACACTTCAAGATAAACTGAAAGCCGATTTGAAAACGGCCATGAAGGCCCGGGACGGTGCCAAAAAAGATGCGATCCGTGTCGTCATGGGAGAAATGGCCCGTTTAGACAAAAAACAATTTCCGGATGATGAAATCATCAAGATATTCAAAAAGCTGATTAAATCGGAAAAGGAGATGCTGGAAAAGAGCGGGCGGGGAGAAGCATCGCCCTTTATCGACATCATCGAGGCGTACCTGCCCAAAATGGCCACGGAAGATGAAATACGCCGATGGATCGCCGCCAATATCGACTTCTCGGCCTACAGGAACCAAATGCAGACCATGGGCCCCATCATGGCCCATTTCGGCGCTTCGGCCGACGGCAATGTCGTCAAACGGGTACTCCAGGGTTTTTCCGCATAGGATCGGGGACGAAACAAAGTTCATGATCCTTGGTCCGGAAGACGGTCCGCCTACCCGGTGAGAATCCCCACCACCGCACCGGTCATGCAGGTGGCCAGGGTGCCGGCCACCACTGACCGCAGGCCCAGGGAAACGATCTCGCTACGCCGGCCCGGCGCCATGGTGCCCAGGCCGCCGATCATGATTCCCAAGCTGCCGGGGTTGGCAAATCCGCACATGGCGTAAGTCATGATGAGCATGCTACGCTCATCCAGTGTGCCCGGAGGCAGGCGGCTAAGTTCCAGGTAGGCCAGGAATTCATTCAGAATGGTTTTTATACCCATGAGACCACCGGCCACGGGCGCCTCTTGCCAGGGTACCCCCATGAGCCAGGCCAAAGGCGCCATCACGATCCCCAATGCCCGCTGGAGGGTGATCGGTCGTCCCCCCATATCGGGAAATACACCCAACAACGTATTGACCAGATGAACCAGCGCCACGAGTACCACCAGCATGGCGATGATGTTAATCAGCAACTCAACGCCCTGGAGGGTGCCTCGGGTGACGGCGTCCATGCCGTTGGCATCCGGTTGTTCCACCACCAGTTCACCGCCGGTGGGTGAATTGGTTTCGGGGATCATCACCTTTGCCACGGTAACAGCGGCCGGTACGCTGATGATCGAGGCGGTAAGAATATGGCCCATGACACCGGGGAGGGCATCACCCAGGATACCGGCGTACAACACCATTACCGTACCGGCAATCGTGGCCATCCCCGCCGTCATCAGGGTAAACAACTCGCTACGGGTCATCTTCTCCAGATAAGGCCGCACAAACAGCGGTGACTCTACCATGCCAACAAATACGTTGGCCGATACCGCCAGGCCTTCGGCGCCCCCCAGCCCCATGGTTTTTCGCAGACACCAGGAGAAGCCCCTGACCACCAAAGGAAGAATGCGCCAATGGAAAAAAAGGGCCGACAGGGCACTGATCACCAGAACCAGCGGCAGCGCCCGGAACGCCAGGATAAATGCGGCACCGGGATAGGACTCGGCAAAGGGCAGCTCGGCGCCGCCGAGGTAGCCGAATACAAATGTTGTTCCGGCCGTGGTTGCCGCCTCGAGGGCCATGACCCCGTCATTCAGGAGCAGGAAAAATTGCCTGAAGACCGGCAGCTTCAGCAGGATCAGGCCGATGATCAGCTGGATGGCGATGCCCGCGGCAACCAATTTCAACGATACCTGTTTGTGATTTTCACCTATCAGCCAGGCCAAAAGAAGAAAAACCACCAATCCGGCCGCCCCCTGTAAAACCATAAATGCTGTCTCCCAGTCGTCCGAACCGTCTATCCACCGTCCCGGATCAAGACCTTGGCGATCTGGATATCGTAAGCCTGGTTGGGATCGAACCCACCCCGTTTTTCGTATAGCGCCTGGGCCTGTTGAATGGCATCATAGGGAACCCAACCGTGATCGTTCCAGACACTCGGATCGTCCTCGTTTTTCATCCTGAATTCAACTTCCCCATTTTTTCCGCGCACGTACATGCGCACCCGTTTGTTCTCGGGGAAGGGATAGTAGTAGGTACCGACTTTATCTTTCATGCCGCTAGTTGTCCTTTGGTGATAGAGGATCCACCTGTTTTCCAATCCGGTTAAAAAAAAGCGCTGTTGCCCCCGGCTGCCGCCGTTTCAACGATCTGCCCACCTAAAACAGGCCATTCTCCCTCAACACCGATGCCGCTTGTCCACCGATGCCGGTGACCCGGGTTAGGGCCTGGGTCAGGTGAAAGGCGGTCTCCTGCGGCACGCCGGAATCGATCATCACCAACGCCATGTTCATTTTCTGTCCGATCTCATGCCAGCGACGGTCACCGGTAATTCGGCCGGCCAGATCCGATTCATCGGCAACCATATGGGTGAGGGTTTGAAGCAGGATCAATCCCTGCTGCCTTCCCGGCCCAGTCATGGCCGCCACCTGGTCGGCCATTTGACAAATCCAGATTAAACCCGACTTGACTTTCTCACTCTGGGCGTATGAGGTGACGGCCTGTTTAACGTCGATCAGGTGATCACCTTTTGTTTCCATCCGTTCAGTATCCGTTAGGGCTTTGCGCGGCCTTATTGCCTCGTTGCGGTGTTCTATCGAATATTTCGCTTTTTTCAAAGTTTTTTCTTTTACAAAAAGTGGGTTCTGAGATAACTTCTCTACTGGATCAAAATAACATCCCTTTGCATGATCTTCAACCGCCAACGGGAGTCGTCCGGATGAGCACGCGGAGCCGATTGAAACACCTTGTCCTGCCATCGAAGCGATATCCGTCCGACAATGCGCAACATTCTTCCTTCGAAACCCCTGCCGCCGGCCACCGTCCGCCCCAGGATGTATTGAAAGAGAGAGACCTTCAGCTGTCCGCCATTATTCAGGCCTTTGACGGTTTCGTCTATGTTTGCAACGAAGATTTTCGTGTGACGTTCATGAACGAGCGGTTGATCCGGCGAACGGGTTTTGACGGCACGGGGCTTCGTTGCCACAAGGTATTGCACGATCTGGACGCAGTCTGCCCGTGGTGCCGCAACGACCGCGTATTGAAAGGGGAAACCGTTCGCTGGGAAGTGAAAAGTCCAAAAGACCAGCGCTGGTATTATGTAATCGACATCCCCATCCTTCGTACCGACGGCGCCATTTCCAAATTTGCGATGATCATCGACATTCATCAGCGCAAAGAGGCCGAACAAGAGCTGGAGCGGCACCGACACAGATTGGAAAAACGGGTTCACGCCCGAACCCGGGACCTCAGCCTGATCAACGAACACCTGCTCAATGAAATTGAAGACCGAAAAAAGATCGAAAAAACGTTGCGGGAAAGCCAGGAGCGTCACCGCATCATATTCGACGGTTCCAGGGACGCCATTTTCATCAGCGCTACCGACGGATCGATCCTGATCTTTAACCGCAGTGCCACCCAACTGACCGGATACCGGCCGGAAGAACTCAAAAAACTTAAACTCTTCGAACTGCATACCAAGGTAAACCCTGGGCGGCACAGCGACTATTTCAAACGCATCTGGTCCGGCCAATCCATCTCCGGTGAGGCGAGAATCGCCCGAAAAGATGGTCGCACCATCCATATGGCGTTCAGCAGCCGCAAGATCGTGATCGCCGGCAGAACCTGCGCCCATACCGTCGCCCGGGATATCACCGCCCGCATAAAATCCGAAGCGGCCCTTCGCCGTAGCGAGGCAAAATACCGTGAGCTGGTCCAGAATACCAACAGCATTATCATACGCTTTGATCCCGTGGGCCACATCACCTTCTTCAATGAATACGCCAGCAAATTTTTCGGATTTCCCAAGCAGGCGATTGTCGGACGGAATATTCTGGGAACCATCATTCCGTGGCGGGCATCCTCCGGACGGGACTATCGCTCCTTTATGATGGATTTTATTAAGCACCCGGATCGACACCCCACCAATGAAATTGAAAATGTCCGCCGGGACGGATCACGCGTCTGGATTGCCTGGACCAATAAACCCCTTCGGGACAAAGCTCACCGGATCGTTGAAATCCTGAGCGTCGGCGTCGATGTCACTCAGCGCAAACAGGCTCAGGACCGGGTGCAGGTGCTTACTCACCAGTTAATTAAAGCCCAGGAGAATGAGCGCCTGAAGATATCTCGGGACCTTCATGACCACATTGCCCAGGACCTGTCTACCCTGAAAATCAACCTGGAGACCCAGTTCAAAGATCAGCCGACAGAGATCCGAAAAAAAGTTTTACAACTCTCCAGCATCTTGCAAAGGTCCATTGCAGCGGTCAGGGATATGGCCTATGACCTGCGCCCCCCCGGCCTTGACCAGTTGGGCCTGGTCAAGACCGTCTACCTGTACTGTGAGGATTTTGCCACAACAAGCAATATCGACATCGATTTTGCAGCAGCCGGTGTGGATGAGTTGGACCTTGACTATGAAACCCAAATCAACATCTACCGGTTGGTCCAGGAAGCCTTGAACAACATCAAGCGGCACGCCGGTGCCAACCGGGTGACGATCCGGTTGGTTGCATCGTCGCCGGACATCGTTATCCGTATCAAGGACAATGGCAGGGGGTTTGACGTGAATGCCCGGCGGGAAGAGGCTCGGAAGGAGAAGCGGATGGGCTTGCAAAGTATGGTGGAACGGGTTCGTCTGCTGGATGGAAAGATCAATATCCAGTCCAGACCCAACACCGGCACTTATATCTTCATCGAAATTCCCTTAAAGGAGAGAGTCAGTGGCTTCCAAGAAGCGCATTCTGATCGTTGATGACCACCCGCTGTTCAGAGAAGGCCTTAAATCCATCATCACCGGAAGCCGCCATTTCGTGGTCGAAGGCGAAGCCGGCAACGCACGCGATGGTCTGACCATGGCCAAAAAGATCCAACCGGACGTGGCCCTGGTGGACATTTCACTGCCCGATGATAGTGGCATGCAGCTAACCCGGCGAATCCGGGAAGCCCTCCCGAACACCCGGGTGATGATTATCAGCATGCATGCCAAGATCGACTATATCGTGGAATCCTTTCAGGCCGGCGCCACCGGCTATGTGGTCAAGGAATCAGCCGCCGGCAGGCTGGTCCAGGGTCTGCATGCCGTCACCGAGGGTGAATATTTTCTGGACAGCTCCATCTCTCACGAGGTGGTGTCCCGGCTGATGCAATCGCCGGTCCGTGAGGCGCGGGTGAATGATATGGACTACGGCCGCCTCACCCCGCGAGAGCAGGAAATCATGCGTTTGCTGGCCGACGGCCAGTCTAAATCGGAAATCGCCGAACGGCTTTTTATCAGCATCAAAACCGTTGAGAATCACCGTTCCAACATCATGAAAAAACTCGATCTGCATTGCGCCATGGACCTGGTCCGATACGCCGCCAAGCTGGGGCTCATCGATATTGACCTGTGGAAGGAGTAGCCGCAGATTCGACTCCCGCCGCCTCCACCATTTGTTAATCCAAAGCAGTCCGACAACGTTCAGGTGGGGCGCAGGTATCATCGGCAACTTCGCGTGCGCCTGGCATGACGCACTACGCAAGGATGAGCGTTTAGCGCTTATCCACGAGAAGCTCAAAGCGGGAACCTACCGTTTCAAACCTGCCCGAAGGGCCTTGTAAAAAGGT
>DEIP01000025.1:18735-31469 GCA_002352605.1 Desulfobacteraceae bacterium UBA2771
GTAAGGAGGGGGTAGCCTATACGGCTAACGCCTACTATATTTTTCCGAGACCCGAAGGCTTTTGAAAAGTACAAAAGTATATTTTGATCAGACGGAGGGTGACCAAGGTCTGTTAAATACGCATCGGGAGGAAAAAGAGCGCAGCAGTGGGTCTTTTGACCCAGGATTCTTTATTTAGGTAAAAATGTATATTTGTTTTTCGGATCTTCCCGATCCAGTTCAGATCTGACCGCAAGTCCGATTTTTTCCAGTGTGTACGGCTTTTTTATGTAACTGCCGGCGCCCAGGCGTTGTGCCTCATGGACGCGTTCTGTTTCGGCATATCCACTGGCAATAACCGCTTTTTGATCGGGAACGATCGTCAGTATTTTTCGATAGGTTTCCAAACCGTTCATACCCGGCGGCATGATCATGTCGAGGATCAGCACGTCATAGGATCGGTCTTTAATTAGCGCTATTGCCTCTTCGCCGCTGGCTGCCGTATGCACGTCATACCCGAGGCGCTGCATCATTCTCTTGGCGAGTTCTCTTTGCTCCGGTGCGTCATCAATAATCAGTATGGACTCGCCCTTGCCCAGATAGTCGTCTATATAAACCGATGTGGGGCTTTTTTCTTCTGAGCGTGACGTCGGAAAATAGAGCACAAACGTCGTTCCGGTTCCCTCTTGTGTGATGATGTCGATAAAACCGTCATGGTCTTTTACCGTACCCCAGACGACCGACATTCCTAATCCCGAGCCACTGCGCCCCATCACCTTTTTCGTGTAGAACGGCTCGAAAATTTTTTCCAGGTCGGTGAGGGGCATGCCAATGCCCATGTCTAATATCTCCAGGACGGCATATTCACCCTCGGGGATAACCTCAAAACCGGTGAATGGTTTGTCGTTGTAAAAGTCCCGGGTGGAGATGGTAATGTCTCCGCCTGAGGGCATAGCATCGGCGGCATTGGCTACCAGATTCATCACCGTTTTGGAGAGATGCGTTTCGGATCCGGTCACGTTCAGCATGTCTTCGGAAAGTTTTGTCTCAACGTTGAGATTGTCCCGGTCTCCGACTATTTTCAGGAATTCCGGCGAGGTGATGAAATCACCGATGATATGATTGAGGTTGATGACCTTCTTGGCCACCACACTCCTTCGGGCCAGGGTTAACAGATCCTGAACAATTTCAGCCGCTTTTTCGCCTGACCTTCTGATCGTCAGGAGGGGTTGTCGAAGGGGACTGTCTTCTTCTATGTCGAGCAAGAGCAGATCAGGGTAGCTGAGGATACCGCTGAGGATGTTGTTCAGATCGTGGGCCACTCCGCCGGCCAGAGTTCCCAACGATTCAAGTTTTCTGGCGTTCTGAAGCTTGACTTCAAGCGTTCTTTTCTCTTCTTCCGCTTTGCGGATGGCCGTCAGGTCATGAACCACCATCATGACCTTTGTGGGCACACCATCTTCAAAAAAGAATTTGGAATTCGTAATCACGGAGAGCACTTGTCCATTTTTCCCGTTGATTTTATATTCAGCCGGCTCCGGGTCCGCCTGACCTTCAAAGACCGTTTCAAAAAATCTTTTCGCCTGTTCCCTGCCGGCGTCGCTCAGCAGGTCGAAAAAATTCAATTGTAAAAGCTCTTCCGTGGTATAGTCGGTGTATTGGCTCATCACGTCGTTGGCACTGATGAACGTGAATGTTTCCATATCGAATTCAACGATACCGGCCGGTGCATGTTTAACAATCGCCTTGTATTTTGCCTCGCTTTCCTTGAGGGCTTTCCCGTTCTTGATTTGTTGGGTGACATCTCTGGCTGCGGCCTGAATCGCTGTGGGCCGGCCATCGCTGTCCCGAATGAGCCTGCTGCGGTATTCCAGGATAACCTTTCGGCCTGAACGCGTGAAGACTTTTAGATTTCCGCCATCCGAACCAGTGGCGAGGACGCGGGCGATGTAGCCGTTGAATTCGGGCTTATGCCGTTCGGGTATCAGGTCGCGGATATTCACGCCTTCAATATCTTCCCGTCGCCGGCCGTATTCCTTCTTGAATAGAATATTCGTCTCCAGCAGGTAGCCCTCCAAGTCGTGAAGGTAGATCAAATCCGAGCCGTTTTCGAACAGGTCACGGTATTTGCGTTCCGATTCCATCAATTCGGATTGTTGGCGCTCCATGGAGCGTTTGGATTCGATGAGGGCCTGATTGGTCCGCTCAAGATCGGCCGCCAGGCGTTTGCCCTCATCGTATTTGGCTTGGATCAGCCGGTTGGCCTGCTCCAGGTCTTCGATGGCTTGACCATGGGTGTTCCATCCGGAAAAAAACCGTTTTAGGAGGGATGCCTTTTTGGGCATCCAGGTAACATGGTAAAAACAACCTGTGCACCCCTGGGGCGGGCTGTCCGGCCATGCTCGCCTTCCGTATCGTTCATGTGCCACCTGACATTTGATTTCTTCGACTGTGGCCGCGGGCAGGCCGAACATCGTCGGTATGCCCGCAAGAATGCCACGGGTGTAATCGCAGTCGAAGCGGGTCTTCTGAGCACTGTCATGGTAGCGGTCCTCTAATACGACCCATGAATCGCCGATTTCGTGGATGAATACACTGCCGTTTAATTTGAGAAATTTATTGTATTTAGGGGCTTGCGAATAGATCAACTTCGGGCTGCCAAGCAGCCGGACGATACGATCCAGAATCCCCAGAGATCCTAAATGCTCCGACGCCAGGGTCATATGATAAACGGCATTCTCATCCCTCAGCATATCAATCATGTGTGCATAGAGCACCTGCAAAAACGCATGGGAAACCCAGTTGTTAGTGTCGGAAAGATAGCCTTCATCCAGCGGCAATCCGTCCAAAAGGCTGCCAATCGTGCCATTGTTGTTCTCCCGAACATGCAAGAGCAGTGTATTCGTGACCCGGCAGCTGATTTCTTTGGTGGTCTCGGAGCGGGTGTTTTTTTTCATTGGGACCTTCAACGTATGGTCGAGATAGTTCCAGCGTTTTTTTTAAGAACGCGTCAGTCTTCTCGGAAGGTCCGCAGGATATCGTCCTGAAAGCACACGGCTGTAGCCATCAGCACAAGATCAAACATTCTCTGCGGTCACTTCGGTTGCCAACGTCTTTTTTCTACGTTACACCGCATCCTAAGGTGGTTGCAGCAGCAAGGGCCTCGGAAAAAAATAAATCCACCATCTTACTTGTCTTTTTGCCTGTGTTCGGCGTTGCGGCGACGGCCACATACAACCAGTATGAAACCATCGACGCGCCTTGCCTGATCTTATATAAAATCGGCGAACAAAAATTTTGCGTCATCCCGGTGGATTTTATTTTTTCCAAGGCCTAAATTCAACGACTGGTCACTTCTTCGGTTTCATCCCATTTCCCCACAAAGGGTCATCACCGAAACGTTCGTCCCACCACTGCTCGGGCGACAGATGTCTTTTAACAGTTTCTTCGGAAAAGGAATATTGATATTGTGCGCAGTATTCCATGATGCATCGGTACGCATCGTTTATTTTTTTCGCCATCTCCTGGCAGATCTCTTTTTCCTTCCGGCATACATCCGGATGCCATTCTGAGATTTGTGCCTTAAAGCAGGTTTTAATTTCCCTCGTGGTTGCAAACCCGGAAAGCCCAAGTATCTGTTTTGCAGAACTAATTATTTCATATTTTGTTTTGTATTCCATCCAATCCCAATCATTATTCCACGCGAAAAACAATGGTCGTTTTGCAAAATGCCGCAACCAAGTGGTGTCCCTTGTGTGAGACATCATTAAATACTGAGTCACCCAGAAAGCCGCGTGTAATTTCTTCAGAAAGTAAAAATTTTCTCGGCTTCCATGGCAATTTCGTATAAATCATCCATCCAACCGATCGGGCATGTACCTGATCCCACTATCCCGTGGGATTTCATACAGACCCCTCAGACATAAAAATCGCCTTCGAACTGATTGATTTAACACATGACATCGAATTGCTCAGTTCCAGCCTGTTTAAAAAGGACACCTTTGCCGAGCATGAACACGCTGACCTCGTCCCCCTTTTTTACGCCGACGTTTGCAAGTCGCATAGCATTAAAAATAGTTTCGCCATCTTCCGTGGCGATTACAAACAGCACTTTCATTCTTACTCCCCCATAACAGTTCTTGAGATAAAAAAGCCTCCATTTTGTTCTTATCCATCACCACCTCAAGAGGCATCCATTTTTTATCAAAAAGGAGGTTGGTTGAACTCTTAAATGAATATACTTTGGCCTATTTCGAGTCCATAATGACACTGCATGAGACCCCCCGCTAAGCATTTGAGGGAGATGTCTGCAGCAAGACCGCCAACCAGTGAGTTTAAAAAAAATTGATGAGCTCGTGCTACCTGTATAACGACTGGTTGCTTGTTCGGGACTTGGTGTACAATGTCATGACCAATGGCCGCGTTATCAGAAGCGTGTCAACGAACCATGAGGACCGGGCAGGGCGCTTGCTTCAGCACCCGGTGAGCCACGCTTCCCAGCAACAGCCCCTTAAGGTCGGACCGGCCCCGGGAGCCCATGATGATCATTTCACAACTCCTGATCCGGGCGACTTCACAGATCTTTTCGGCCGGCGGTCCTTCCATGAGGAGGTCGGCAAAGTCGCCCCCCTTTTCGGTGAGCATCGAGCGAAAGGGCTCCAGCAGCGCGTTGGCCTGGAACATGATTTTGTCCATTGCATGTTGAAAATTGGGTTCGCCAGCTTTCCCGGAAAGGGACGGTGGCAGTAAAGCAAAAGCAGGCGGGCACTCATCAGGCCCGCCATTTTCAATGCATAGATTGCCGCCTGGGTGGCGTGTTCCGAGCCGTCCACCGGCAGCAGGATGAGAGGCGTTGACATGGCACACCCCCTTTGTGAAGCGGTTATGGAAACCGGCACGATGCCGGCTTGTCATGGAGCCGGCCCGGAAGGTTCCAACCGTTTGTACCACCCACAGTTAAAGTATGACCGAGGCCCGCTTCATTTGGCACACAGCCAACCACTCCGACGCACTGGCGGCTTTGTTGCCGGAAGCCAGTACGGTTCACCGTCGGGATCAGCCCGCAGTTCAATGACCCTTAAATGGCGGCAAAATGAACGCCACCAATTACAAAAGAGACGGCAAGTATGAAAATGAGGCCAGGCATCGAAGATCGGTTAATTAAACGCTCCTGCCGATATCCTACAGCCATTCTAGGCTCCCGGCGGGCCGGTGTCAATTGGTTATCTTCGAATAATATCCAGACAATCTCCTTGACGTAAAAAAGGCTTGTGTTAATTTCTTACAGGCATCTGACATGCTGATGGTTCCCCGTGTTTTCACGACCATGGGTTCAAGGAGATGGAAGGAAAAAAGGCCAGTGATTTTTTTTATCATTTGTTTTTATTTTATTAAACAAATGCACCAACCTTTGGGTTTGAATTTTGGCAATCTCGATGGCAATTTGGGGATACTGCATCAGCATCTCTTCAAATTCAATTTTATGAATCGCTAAAAGCGTGGTTTCCTTTTTTGTCTGAAAGGTTACCAGTCTTTTAGCATCCGTAAGAAATGCACTAAAACCGAATACACGTTCTGAGATAAATTTTCCCATAGGGATCCCGTGTTTGGATGCAGTCACCTCTCCTGAAATAACGATGTACATGGTTTCTGCAATTTCCCCTTCTCTAAAAATTATTTTACCTGAAGGATAGGTTTGTTCCTCAGCAATTGCTGCAATTGCTGCAAGCTCATTTATGGCAAGATTCCTAAAAAAATTAACTTTTCTGATATTCACTATTTTATCCTGCATTAAAATTTTATTTTCCATATTCCCCTCTATATTTTTTACCTGACAGGCAAGGAATTTTATAGTCTTATTCCTCGAATTATTCAGCTTATCAATTGCATTCTTATCAATTTTTTCCAATTTAGATGCTAAGACAACTGACAGTGCAAGTGCTACGGTAACCCAGTTTCTGTTTTCCAAGAGGAATGAACATATCTTTGTTAAATCGTTATCAAATTCAGGCAGATTAAAATTTTTTCTTCCAATTTTCATTGCCTGTGTAAAAGAAGAATCATCCACAAGGGGCAAAAATATTTTTGTTAAAACAGGGTCCATTATATTTGCCATGGCTTCAATGGCATTGGATCGCTGCCTGGCATTTTTTGAAAAAAATCCCTTAAATACGATCTGCATGCGACCCGAATCATCTTTTAATGCGGCAACACGGAGAACTATTCTAATATGCTCCTGTTTTCTCTCTTCAAGATGGGTTATTAACAGACTTTTTGCTGAATTTGCCTTAAAAGAACTTAATTCTTCAATCAGTAAAATATATCTGTATCCGATATGAATATGATCTTTAAAAAAATAAAAGATATCAATATCCTTAATATTAAGTGCTTGGAGTAACTCGAAGATCCCCTTTTTAATTCTATTGTTAAAGCTGTTCAGCGATTCTATCAGGATATAGTTATTATGATACAAGGCGTTCTTAATTTTACTAATTGCCATTTTATGAATTTGATCAGAGCTGTCACCCAAAAGAGAGATAACCTTTTTCAAACTTTTATCATCATATATTTCCATGGTATTAAGCACTTGAATGCGTACTTCTTCTAACTCATGAAGAAGATAATTTTCTGCGACGGTGTTGATTTCGTCAAATTTAAGATTTTTTAGTGCAATAATTAAAAACGGTAAAATAGCATCATCAAAATTTAAGTTAATCATCTGTTTTAAGGATGAAATATACAACGTATGACCGGACTCTCCTGCGGCAATGATACCTGTCTTTAGCTCTTCAATATCCATCGATTTAAGGAGTAACTCAATAAGCGCGCCATATTTATCTACATCGTGTTTGAAGAGAGCACCTATTGAGCGTCCCCTGATCTCCGGAAATCTACACACTTTTGTGGATTGTTCAGTACACTGGTCAGCGAGATATTGGAAAAAACTTACACTCTCCTGGAATTTAAGCTTATTGGCTGCATTGCACAATGATATCAAAAGTTCCTTGTTTTCAACATTGATCAATTTTTTATAAACTTTAAGAGCCTCTTTCCCAACCTTATCAGAAATTAAATAAAGAAGCGCTGTAATTGTTTTTTCATCCTGGTTTTTGATAACAGCAAGTATATGGGTGTCAAGATCTTTTACTTCAAGAAACCTTAAAATCTCTGCATAAGCCAGTACATCTTCTCCTTTCGAAGAAAGAAGTTTCTGCAAGAGCTTGTCATGAATTATTTTATCCCCGAAAAGTTTTTTAAAATAAGCTTTTTCCATGGATTCCAAGTTAAAAGCATTCATGGATAAAAGTTTTAAAAGAATCGCTGAATAATTATTTTTTAGATAAATAACTGTGAAAATCCATGCAATGACAAATGGCAGGGCAGCAAGGGAGAGAAATTTCGGGTGAAAAAAATCTTTTGACAAAATTATGATGCCAGAACCTGTAATCAGAGCTGTTCTTGCTACTATACCCCGTAAAAAAGGTCTTATTTTAGATCTGTAGGATTCAGGGAAAATACCAATTAAAATATTAGATACAGGCTTGTTAAAATTAGTTCTAATTAAATTTGTGGAAAACCTTGCATATATTGCTGAAAAAATATTAAAATTAAACAAAAACGCCAGAAACACAATGATATAATTAATGGGATGAAACATTAAAACAGCAGCAAGTCCCCATTTTCCGTACAATTTTCCTGCAAAAAAAAGAAAAAAAAGGCTTAGAATGTTTATACCGCCCCTAAAATACCCAAAAAACTTAATCATCCCGGTTTCAGTTGCAAAATGATTATCAACGGCAAAATTGAACTGATAGTTCATTACAGGAAGAATTATATTTGAAAAAAAGGAGAGAAGAATAAGTAGGGTTACAAGTCTTGACTCCTTAACAATAGATACTATTTCCTGGAATTGTTTTATAAAAAACAGAGCTTTTTTACTCTTATAAGGCTTTTTTTTTAAAGTCAAAGAAGCAGGGAAATAATTTTTCATTTTTTGAACTACAAATAGTGCCAGCAAGGTTAACACTATATAGATCAGAAGAAAATTATCGATGGGGAAAATATGGGCAAGAATTGGCGTAGAGAGGCCACCAACGATATCACCGATGACGCCACCGGCGGTAATTAGCGGAAACAGGCGTTTTGACTGACCAAAATTAAAAAGATCATTGGCATGATTCCAGAACAAAAGACCTATCAGCATTTCAAACTGAATCTTTATAATAAAAAGCATGGGATAGGTAAAACTACAATCCAGAGGAATCAACAATCTGAATAGCGCCACTATAATACCGGAAATAATCAGGCTCCAGCATATCATTCGATGCACTGAAGTCCTGTCCATGATCCTTGCGATGCCTGCTATGATTATAATTGTAATTAGCGGATTTAATATATAAAGATAAGGAAGATACTCAACACCAAAACGCTTTAAAAATGCGGTTTCTGTAAAGTTATTAAAAATAATACCGGAACAGCGTATAAGAAAAAGAAAAAAACTTGAATATAGGAATAATCCCAATTCATCATCATGAATATTTATCCAGTCTTTCAACATGATCAAAACTGATTCCTCACTGAATCGCTACCATTTTCGACATCCTTAATAATCCTAGAATTTACCATGCAAAATAATAGCAAATCCCAAATCACAAAAAAATTCCAAACTTCATCCACAAGGCCGGCCCTCAACGGGTTTACACTTCAGCAGCTCGTTGTGAAAGGACGGGAGGATGCCTTGGCCTTGTTATCAAATTCGGAAGCCATGTCAAGGGGTAACAATGCTCCCAATTAGGATGATTATCCGAGGTTTGAGCTATCAGCCCGGACCATGTTCGGCGTCAGCTCGGCCACCGTTCGATTGATATTATGGTAGACCGATATCGCCAATGGTTTCCAGGCAAAGGTAATGGGGCTCTGGAAGGCGCGATGCGGGGGAGGGTTAGAAAAGCGATCCCAAAATCGCCTATGATAAACAGAAAGGATTGTAACTCATTATGATTACAACTCGGTTTCATCGATGACGCTGTTTTTCAAGATCCCGATCTGTTCGATCTCCACTTCGACGATGTCGCCATGGCTAAGCGGTCCCACGCCGGACGGTGTGCCGGTGAGAATAATATCACCGGGCATCAGGGTGAAATTTTTGGAGACGAAGGCGATGATCTGGGGAATCGAGAATATCATCTGGCCCGTGTTGGCTTCCTGAACCGTCTTGCCGTTGAGGCGGCAGCAGATATCTAAATTCTGGGGGCTGGGCAGATCCCGGGTCAGCACTACCTGCGGACCGACGGGGCCGAAGGTGTCGAAAGATTTCCCCCGATACCATCCGGTGCGGTCCCCGTTCTGGATATTGCGTTGACTGATGTCGTTCATACAGGTGTAGCCGAAAATATGATCCATGGCAGCATCGACCGACACATCTTTACAGCGGTCGCCGATAATTAGTGCCAGTTCCGCCTCGTAATCGGTGCGCAGGGTCTCGAACCCGTATTCCCCAATAAATTTTGGAATGACAATGGGTTGATCCGGACCGACCAGCACATTGGGCGTCTTTGGGAAAAGCAGTGGCTCGCTGGGCACCTGATCGGTGAAACCCTTGATCTTCACCGAAACACTTTCGGCGATGTGGGCCCGGTAGTTCAATCCCAGTGCAACCAGTTTTGTCGGATTGACGGTGATGGTGTCACGACTGTTTTTTATGGGTAGTTTGATCATCGTTTATTCTGTTTAATAACAGGACTTAATCTGTTGTTTTTAAAGGCATGCATGAGTGATTCGTCAATGGTGGCTTCGTAGCCGGTCAGGGTGGCGACCACCTGACGGTCATCATCCAGAAAGGTGAAGTCGGCAATCATCTTGCGGTGACTGTGAGTGGTCACCGCCATTGCCACGGTCACTCCGGATACCGGGAACGCCGGTCGGTACTGCCGGTAAGCGCGGACATAGCTGGGCAGGCAGACCTTGCCGGTCTGCTCGAAGCTCCAGACGATGGCCATCTGAAAGGCGCCATCCAGGATCATGGGATCGGCCATCCATTTCCCCTGGATGGGATCCTGCATCCACACTTCCGGTTTTGGTGCGCTGTTCAGCCGGGCCGTCATGTCGTGGTCGGAATATTCGTCGATGGATTTGATCGCCCGCAGGTGGTCGCCGTGGAACAGGATGTCGTCATAAATGGCATCCAGGTTCCGGGGGTAGGCACGACCGCCGTTTTTCCCGTTGCCTATAAAGACCGGGGGCGCGGGAAACCGGTCCACCAAAAGGGCTCTTGCCC
Organism: Desulfobacteraceae bacterium UBA2771; assembly: GCA_002352605.1. Taxonomy (GTDB): domain Bacteria; phylum Desulfobacterota; class Desulfobacteria; order Desulfobacterales; family Desulfosarcinaceae; genus Desulfosarcina. The sequence continues at coordinate 28,991 of DEIP01000025.1, forward strand.
GGGAATGAATCACATCCCTGCCGTTTTTCACGCCGTTTCTCAATTCCACATCCACATGCCAGGAATCGCCGGTTTTTTTGGCTTTGCCGACCATGAGCCGGACCAGTTTCTGCTCCTGTTCGATGCGGATGCCGCTGAGCAGCCGGAAATCGTCGATGCCGTGCAACGAAAAGCCCGGGTTCTCCTTCAGGGCGCCGTGGCCGATCCACTCGGTGATCAGGGCGACGGGCACCACCGGTTTGCCGCCGATGATGTGGGAGGCCAGCACCGGGTAGCGGTGAAGGTCCAGTTCACGACGTTCCAGAAACACCATGGGATCGTCAGGCGTCACGGCCAGTTTGTCGAGTTCGGTGGGCAGCATGCTGCCCACCAGGACTTCCACGGAGCCGGGTTCGCCATTTTGCATTTCCGCCATCATCAGGCGGGCACCGGTTTCAATGGGAATCAGCTCTATGGCCTTGTCGTCAAATGCCTTTTTGAGGGTTGGTGTAACCATCCCCCCGTCCCACGGACCCCAGTTGATGGCCGTGACGCGGCATCCGGGTCGCCGCAGGGACTCCGTCCGGGCGATCTTATTAAGTGCTTCGTTGGCCATGGCATAGTCGGATTGGCCGGTGTTTCCGGTTCGCGCGCTGACCGATGAAAACAGGACCAGGTGACGAATGCTGTCCGCTTCGGTGGCGGCTATCAGGTTTTTCAGCCCTTGTACCTTGGTGGCGTAAACCTGCCTGAACTGTTCGACGGTTTTGTCCACGATGAATCGATCGTGGAGCACACCGGCGCCATGGATCAGGCCCGTGATGGGGCCCATCTGGTTCCTGATGGCGTTGACCGCCGCATTCAGGCTGTCGCAATCGATGACGTCGGCGCTGAAATAGCCGGCGTTGACCCCCGAGGCCTCGAGCGCGTCCATGGTTTCCAGGATGGAGCGGTTGGCCGCTTGTTTGCGATAGGTTGCTTCCAGTGCTTTGGGAGTCGGTATGGTGCCGTTAAAGGCATGTGCGGCGATGGCCTTTTTCATGGCCGCTTCGCCATCGACGTCTTGAAGCCAGGCGGGTACTGTGAAGGGCGTCGCCGATCGACCGATCAGGGCAATCGAAACACCGGTGTCGCGAGCCAAGGCCAGGACACAGGCGGCGGTTACCCCGCGGGCACCGCCGGTAACGACGACCAGATCGTCTTCATCCAGTGAAATGGGGCCATCGACACACTGGGCGGGAACCGGCTTCAATGCCACCCGGTGATCCGGACGCAAGCCGATCTCCACCGGATCGTGATCGCAGACGGTCATCAATTCGGTGACGACCCGCCGGGCGGCCGTATCCGGGTCTGAAAAATCCGGAGAGAGGTCAATAACCCGGCAGATCACCGATTCCCACTCCAGGGCGGCGGTTTTTACCAGGCCTGCCAGGGCACCCTGTTCGGGGTCGTTAAAGTCATTTCCCGTAAAACCGAAGGCCCCGTCCATGCCAGTGACCACGGAAAACAGTGCATCGCCGTTAGCAGCCGCGCTGAACAGGGTCGGTGCGGCGTGTTTGGCGGCAAGAAAAGCGGTTTCCGGATCGATCGAACCCCATATGATCAAGCCTGCAGCACCCGAAAAGTACGCTTTTGTGTCCACTCCATGGGGGGAAATCGCACGACCCGCGATATGCTTGCCTTCCAGTTGGGATATGATGGATTGTGCCGTGACAGCATCGTTCGTAAGGACACCGATCCAACGACCCGCTTCGATACGAAGCGGGCGGCCGGGATTTTTCGGGGACTCGACAACATCGATGATCTGGCGGGGGATGGTTTTCGATGAATCGGCCCGGGCCTTCGTCAATTGTGGCAGGAAATCATCCTCAGCATTGGTTGCCGGCTTTCTATCGCCGCCGGAAAGATAATCGCAGATCTGCCCCAGGGTTTTTAACGTTCCGACCATCTCCGGGGTGACCTGGGGCAGGTGGGGCAGGCGTGTTTCCATGGCGGACAGGATCTCCACGCGCTTGATGGAATCGATGCCCAGGTCCGCCTCGATGTCCATCTCCAGTCCCAGCATCTCCTCCGGATAACCGGTGAGTTCGGAAACGATGGCGATCAGGGTGTTTTGAACCGCTGATGTGTCGGCGACTGCCGGTGCAGCGGCGGCTGTTTCGGGGACATCCGCGATGGTGGACAAAGGCTCGTCGGTGCAAAGATAATCGCAGATCTGTCCCAGGGTTTTTAACGTTCCGACCATCTCCGGGGTGACCTGGGGCAGGTGGGGCAGGCGTGTTTCCATGGCGGACAGGATCTCCACGCGCTTGATGGAATCGATGCCCAGGTCCGCCTCGATGTCCATCTCCAGTCCCAGCATCTCCTCCGGATAACCGGTGAGCTCGGAAACGATGGCGATCAGGGTGTTTTGAACCGCTGATGTGTCGGCGACTGCCGGTGCAGCGGCGGCTGTTTCGGGGACATCCGCGATGGCGGACAAAGGCTCGTCGGTGCAAAG
>DEIP01000103.1 GCA_002352605.1 Desulfobacteraceae bacterium UBA2771
ATGCAAAAATGTGAAGTTATTTTCTGCGAGCCCTAAAGGTCACCCCGCCCTTTTTTTATCCGCTTCACCAGCCTTATGCCCGGCGTGGGCTGAAATGAATGCTGCCATAAAATAGACCATTTTTATATCTCCATATCACCTTTCCGAAAATATTCCGATATGTTACGACGTGATTGTGAAATGAATGCCATATTTTTCCTGCCAACTATCACCGCAATTGCCTATCCCCGTGGCTGTTTCTGAAAATCGTTTACCCGTTTTTGGAATATGGGTCATTCGGAAAATTTTTAACATATTGATAAACTAAGTAATAATGAACATTATCACCAAAATACGCATCCACTTTTTTGTTACGGTATGCACCTTGCTATCTCATAAATCTAAAAGAAAAATCAGCTGAATTTGAGTGTTTTATTCTATCGGAGTACTGAAAAAAAAGGATAAAGAGATGACTCGATTGTTTACGTTGTTAGTTGTTCCGTTTTTAGTCCTGTTCTTATCTGCCGGTGGCGCGATGGCAATAAATATTACCATTTGGGATGGAAATGGCGATGGAGAAAATGTACTATATGGCGGTGAAGATGGTGAAACGGAACCCGGGATGATAAACAGCCAAATATGGGATCTTGAGGCTTTTTTGCTTACCGGAACGATGCTGACCATGGTAGGCGGTTATGATTTTAAAAATGGTGTCGGTGGATATACATCCGGTGATATTTTCATCGATGTCACCGGCGATGCGGTGTATGGAGATATCCACGATTCATCTACCGCTGGGAACCAGGTAGTCAATAATGACTTTGGATATGACTATGTTCTAGACCTCGATTTCGATTCCACGACTTTTGAGATATTCGAGATTGATTCATCGTCAAAGGTTATAACATCGTACTATACAGCGAACCAGGGCTCAAATCCATGGCTATACGAATCAGGCGGCCATGAAATAGGGACAGGTCAATTTCTATTCCAGAATGGCCTTTCCGATTCAGATGGGTTGTTTGGTGGATCTCATTATGCACTGAGTTTGGATATCGGTTTCTTGTTGGACGAAGGTTTTGCCGGGAAAGATTTCTACACCCATTTTACGATGGAATGCGGCAACGACAATTTAATGGGAAAGGGCGTTGCCCCCGTCCCCGAACCCGCCACCATGCTGCTGCTGGGCACCGGCCTCATCGGCCTGGCCGGGGTGAGCCGAAAGAAGTTCAAAGAATAGGAAAAACCCTCCTGAACGTTTTAAAGGCGGACGCCGTTTTCACGGCGCCCGCCTCTGAATTTATAGTGTCTGCGACGCCTTCACCGGATGGGCCTTCAAATACTCCAGCCGGTTCAAACCGTTGATGTAGGCCTTGGCGCTGGCGGTGATGATGTCCGGGTCGGAGCCGCGGCCGAGGGCCACCAGGCCGTTTTCACGCAGGCGCACGGTGACCTCGCCCTGGGCATCGGTGCCGCCGGTCAGGGCGCTGACCGTAAAACGCAACAGCTCGGCACCGGCATCCGTCAACTGGGCGATGGTGTTGAAGGCCGAATCGATTGGGCCGTTGCCGTAGTTGGCGCCCTTGACAGGGCGTCCGTTGATGGAGAGTTTGACGCTGGCCATGGGCATAACCGTGGTGCCGCAGGTGACGTGCAGGTAATCCAGTGAGAAGACTTCGGCGGATCTGAGCAAGCCTTCGGTGATCAGTGCTTCAAGGTCTTCGTCCATGACGTGCTTTTTCTTGTCGGCCAGGGCCTTGAACTGTTTGAAGACCGTCTTCAGCTCCTCTTCAGAGAGGTCATATCCCAGATCTTTCAGGTGGGCGTACAGGGCATGGCGGCCGGAATGCTTGCCAAGGACCAGCTGGTTGCGGCTCAGGCCGATGGTCTCCGGCTTCATGATCTCGTAGGTCATGGGGTTTTTGAGCATGCCGTCCTGGTGAATGCCCGCCTCGTGGGCAAAGGCGTTGGCGCCGACGATGGCCTTGTTGGGCTGGACCATGATGCCGGTGATCATGCTCACCAGGCGGCTGGAGGGGAAGAGATGCTCGGTCTTGATGCCGGTTTCAAAGGGCATGAGGTTCCGGCGGGTGTGCAGGGCCATGATCACCTCTTCCAGGGAGGTGTTGCCCGCCCGTTCGCCGATGCCGTTGATGGTCACTTCGGCCTGCCGGGCGCCGGCATTGATGGCGGCGATGGTATTGGCCGTGGCCAGTCCCAGGTCGTTGTGGCAATGGATGCTCAAGGTGGCCTTGTGCATGTTCGGGGTGTTGGCCATCACATACCGAACCATCTCCTCGAACTCTTGTGGAATGGCGTAACCCACCGTGTCGGGCAGGTTGACCGTGGTGGCGCCGGCTTCGATGGCCGCGCCGAAGACCTTGCACAGGTAATCCCGGTCGCTTCGCGAGCCGTCTTCGGCGGAAAACTCCACGTTGTCGGTGAAGGTTTTGGCATACTTGACCGCCTCTACTGTCGCCTTGAGTACCTCCTCCCGGGACATCTTCAGCTTGTAGTCCAGGTGGATGTCCGAGGTGGCGATGAAGGTGTGAATACGGGGTTTCACGGCATGCCGGATCGCACCCCAGGCCAGGTCGATGTCGCTCTTGTTGGCTCGTGCCAGGCCGGCCACTTCCGTTTTTTTAAGTCGTTCGGCGATTTTGGAAACCGCTTCGAAATCCCCTTCGGAGGCGGCGGGAAACCCCGCTTCGATAATATCTACGCTTAACTTTTCCAACTGGACGGCCAGCCGCAGCTTTTCATTGGTATTCATGCTGGCGCCGGGGCTTTGTTCGCCGTCCCGCAAGGTGGTGTCGAATATTTTTATCTGTTCGGTCATTCTGCTCTCCTTTGAATCGTAGGTCTTTTACTACCAATCTATTTCCTAAGCGGCCTTGCCGGATTTCGATGGCTGGCATGTCTGCCCGGCTTCTTTGGATAGCTTGTACTGAAAACTGTCAGCCAGGGCCTGCCAACTGGCCTCGATGATGTCTTCGGAGACGCCGATGGTGCTCCAGATCTGGTCCTGATCCCGCGACTCGACCAATACGCGGACTTTGGCTTCGGTACCGTCACGGCCATCCACCACGCGCACCTTGAAGTCCACCAGTTTCATGGTGTCCAGGTCCGGATAGAAGTTTCCCAATGCCTTTCTAAGGGCATTGTCCAGTGCGCTTACCGGACCGAGGCCTTCGGCGGCGGTGATCTCGTGATTGTCTCCCACCGAAATTTTTATGGTGGCATGGGCCGAACAGGGTAAATCTTTGTCCTTCTCGATGGTCACCCGGAAGGATTCCAGATCGAACAATGGCTTGAACTGTTCGGTAAACTTTTCCAGCATGATCTGAAAAGAACCGTCGGCCACGTCGAACTGGTAACCTTCGTCTTCCATCTGCTTGATCGCGGCAACGATGGTTTTGCTGTCGCAGCCGTTGGCGTGCAGGTCCACCCCCATCTCCTTGGCCTTGTACTCAACATTGCTCTTGCCGGCCAGGTCGGACATGAGTACCCGGCGCTGATTGCCCAGAAGCTCCGGATCCATGTGCTCGTAGGCCCGGGATTCTTTCATGATGGCGCTGACATGGATGCCGCCCTTGTGGGCGAATGCGCAGCGTCCCACGAAGGGGCGGGTGTTCAGCGGAACGATGTTGGCGGTCTCGCTGACATACCGTGAGAGGCTTTTCATACCACACAGTTTTTCTTCGGGGATGCAAGGCCGGTTCATTTTGGCGCTAAGAATGGGAATGATGCTGGTCAGATCGGCATTGCCGCAGCGTTCTCCGTAGCCGTTGATTGTGCCTTGAACCATAACGGCCCCGCAATTGGCGGCGATGATGGCGTTGGCCACGGCCATGCCGCAGTCGTTGTGGGTGTGGATGCCCAGTTTAATTTGCCGCTGCTCGCCGAATTGCGTCTTCAGGTATCGCGTGACCGATCGGGTTGCCGATTCAATCTCTTGGGGCATTGACCCACCGTTGGTATCGCACAGAACCAGAAAGTCGGCGCCGGCGTTAAAGGCCGCTGCCAGGGTCTCCAAGGCATACTCCGGGGTCTCTTTGAACCCGTCGAAAAAGTGCTCGGCGTCATAGACGACCTCCCGGCCGTTGGCCTTGAGAAAGGCCACACTGTCGGCGATCATGGCCAGGTTCTCCGCCAGGGTGTTGTCCATGATGGACAGCACGTGAAGGGGCCAGCTTTTGCCGAATATAGCCGTCGTCGGCGTATCGCTTTCGATAATCGCCTTCAGGTTGGAATCGTCGGCGGCCTTGATGCCGGGTTTGCGGGTGGACCCGAAGGCTGCGATCCGGGCGGATGTGAAACGCTCCCGCTTGGCCAGATCAAAAAAGCGCATGTCCCGGGGATTGGAGCCGGGCCATCCGCCCTCGATGTAATGGATGCCCATCTCATCCAGTCGCATGGCGATCTTCAGCTTCTCATCAGCCGTGAAGCTGATGTTTTCTCCCTGGGTGCCGTCTCTCAAGGTGGTGTCATAGATAAGGATCGATTCCATTGTTTCTCTCCTGACACTGCTACGGCGTCGGGGCCCGGCGTATGGTGCAGACCAGACCCCGAACCCTTTATTTGCGTCGGTTTTCCGGTCGAAGAGCGCGCACGGCGGCACCGGCCCGCCACATCTCGGAATCGTGGATAACCTTCAGTTCCGCATCCAGCCGCTCCCGGTAATCCGGGGCGCTGTTGCAGTCCAGGGTCCGCCGGGTCTCTTCACCGGAGACAACGCTATTATACAGCTGTTCGAAAACCGGTGCCACGGCATCCCGAAAACGCGGCGCCCAGTCCAGGGCGCCGCGCTGGGCGGTGGTGCTGCAGTTGGCGTACATCCAGTCCATGCCGTTCTGGGCCACCAGGCGAATCAGGCTCTGGGTCAGTTCTTCCACGGTCTCGTTAAAGGCCTCGCTGGGGCTGTGGCCGTTCTTGCGAAGTACCTTGTATTGGGCTTCCATGACACCGGCCAGGCACCCCATGAGCACGCCGCGTTCGCCGGTGAGATCACTGTGGACCTCTTTTTCAAATGTGGTGGGGAACAGGTAACCGGAGCCGATGGCGATGCCCAAGGCGATGGTTCGCGCCTTGGCCTTTCCGGTATAGTCCTGGTGAACGGCGAAGCTCGAATTGATGCCGCTGCCGTCCAGAAAGTTGGTGCGTACCGTGGCGCCGGAGCCTTTTGGTGCGGCCAGGATCACATCCACATTTTCAGGGGGAACGATGCCGGTCTGATCCCGGAATACGATGCCGAAGCCATGGGAAAAGTACAAGGCGTCACCGTCGTTGAGGCAGGCTTTTATTTTAGGCCACATGGCCACCTGGCCGGCATCGGAGAGCAGGTACTGGACGATGGTTGCCTTTTGGGCGGCTTCCTCGATGGGAAGCAAGGTTTTTCCGGGGACGAAACCGTCGGCCACCGCCTTGTCCCAGGAGGCCGTACCCTCCCGCTGCCCAATGAGCAGGGCAATGCCGTTGTCGCGCATGTTCAACGCCTGGCCCGGGCCCTGGACGCCATAGCCGAGCACGGCAACCGTTTCGTTGTCCAGCACCTCCCGTGCCTGCTGGAGGGTGAATTCCTCTGAGGTGATCACTTCTTCAATGGTCCCGCCAAAATCGATATTTGCCATCTGATACTCCTCATTTACATTTTAATTCCGGAAGGTTGCCATTCATTACCTGTCGGAATGGTTTAATTAACCGGCGCCGCATGCCCCAACGGCATGCCGTCGACGGTTCAGTGGGGTTCCCTGAACAGGGCGATGGTGCCTGTGCGGGCAATCTTTTTGATGCCAATGGGTTTGAGCAGGTTGATTAGGGCCTTCATCTTGTCTTCCGTCCCGGTGGCCTCGATGATATAATACTCGGGCCCCACATCAACGATCTTGCATCTGAAAATGTCGACTATCCGTAATATCTCGTCACGGTTTTCCGGTTTGGCACGAACACAGACAAGCGCCATCTCCCGTTGAACCGATCCGGACCCGGTAAGGTCCCTGAGCTTGATCACATTGATCAGTTTTCGAAGCTGCTTTTCGATCTGTTCAACAAGTGGTGCATTGGCTTGGGTGACGATGGTGATCCGGGATACTTTGGGATCGATGGTCTCGGCCACGCAGAGGCTTTCGATGTTAAATCCACGACCGCTGAATAATCCGACGATCCGGGAGAGCACCCCCGGCTCATTGTCCACCAGCATAGTCAATATGTGTTTTTCTTCCGTCATTTTATTTTGTCCCCAATTTTAAACCAGCAGCATTTCCGTAATGGGTGCCCCGGCCGGTACCATCGGATACACACATTCTTCCTTGGCTACCCTGAAATCCATGATCACCGGGCCGGGGGTTTCCAGTCCCCGGCGCAGGACGCTCTTCACCTCATCGGGTCGGGTGGCCCGCAGCCCGGAGGCGCCAAAGGCTTCGGCCAGTTTGACAAAATCGGGCGCATGATCCATGCATGTGCAGGCGTAGCGTTTGTCGTAGAATAATTCTTGCCATTGGCGGACCATGCCCAGGTAACAGTTGTTCAGGATGACGACCTTGACCGGCAGTTTATACTGTACGGCGGTGGCCATCTCCTGGATGTTCATCTGGATGCTGCCGTCTCCGGCCACATCTACAACCAGGGCATCGGGGAAGGCCACCTGGGCGCCGATGGCTGCCGGTAAGCCGAAACCCATGGTGCCCAGTCCGCCGGAAGTGACAAAATACCCCGGCCGGTCGAAATGATAAAACTGGGCCGCCCACATCTGGTTCTGTCCCACTTCCGTTGTGATAATGGCATCACCCCGGGTCAGTTCGTAGAGTTTTTCCACCACATACTGGGGTTTAATCGCTTCTTTTTGAACATATGCCAGTTTGTAGTCCTGCTTCCACTGTCTGATCTTTTCCAGCCAGGGCTTCCGATTGGCCGTGAGATTGCCCAGGTCTTCCTCCGCCAGGTATTGGTTGATTATTTCCAGGCTGCTTTTGCAGTCTCCCACCACGGGGATGCTCACCGGTACGTTCTTGTGGATCGAGGTGGGGTCGATGTCGATGTGAACGATCTCGGCCTGGGCGGCAAAGCAGTCGGTCTTGCCGGTGACCCGGTCATCGAAGCGTACACCGATGCCGATGAACAGGTCGCATTCGCCGGTGCTCATGTTGGCCCGGTAGGTGCCGTGCATGCCGATCATCCCCAATGAAAGGGGATCGGAACCGGGAAAGGCCCCCAGGCCCATGAGGGACATGGTCACCGGGATCTGGGCACTGCGGGCCAGCTTAGTCAGTTCATCGGCCGATTTGGAAAGGATGACGCCGCCCCCGGCGAAAATCAGCGGACGTTTAGCCGCCTTGATCAGATCCACCACCTTGCGAAGCTGCTTCGCATTGGGTTTGTAGGTGGGGTTGTAGGACTTGAGTTTGACTTTCTGATTGGGTTTGAAATGGGCCGTCGCCTGCTGCACATCCTTGGGAATATCCACCAACACCGGTCCGGGGCGCCCGGAGCGGGCGATGTGAAAGGCTTCCTTGAGGATACGAGCAAGTTCCGCCACCGATGTTACCAGGTAGTTGTGTTTGGTGCAAGGTCGCGTGATACCGACGATGTCCACCTCCTGGAACGCATCGTTACCGATGAGGTGAGTGGGAACCTGACCGCTGATGATCACCAGGGGAATGGAGTCCATATAGGCGGTGGCAATGCCGGTGACGGCATTGGTGGCGCCCGGCCCGGATGTGACCAGACAGACACCGACCTTGCCGGTGACGCGGGCGTAACCGTCGGCAGCATGCACCGCCGCCTGTTCATGGCGCACCAGGTAGTGGCGGATATCGGTTCTTTCCAGGTGGTCGTGAATATCGATGGTGGCGCCGCCGGGAAATCCGAAAATGGAATCCACGCCTTCCTCCTTCAGGATTTCCATCAAAATTTGTGCTCCGATGAGTTTCATTGCCTTACGCTCCTTTACTTGTGTTACTCTGAAGTCTGAGGTCCTGGGTGCACGGTCCTATGTCTGACTTCCGATTTCCTCCGTCTTTCTGTTCCGTGTTCATCCATAAATGGTAGATTTTGGTTCAGGCCAAGGCCGCAACGATGTTGAAACCGCAGGCGCGGCAGCGCTACGTCGAGGCTTTCAGCAGATCAAGAACACAGGCCTGGGCCGAAAGATGTCATTTATGGACGGCCACTACCGCACCACCGCCCCTTGACTGGCCGACGAAACTTGTCGGGCGTATCGCGCCATGTAACCGTGGCGAATTTTCGGTTCAGGTGGTTGCCAGTCGGCCATGCGCCGATTGATTTCGTCATCGGATACTTGCAGTGCGATACTTTTTGCCGGGATATCGATGGCGATACGGTCTCCCTCCTTTACGATGGCAATGGTTCCGCCCTGGGCCGCTTCCGGTGAGACGTGGCCGATGGCCGCCCCCCGCGAACCACCGGAAAAGCGGCCATCGGTAATCAGCGCCACATGTGCATCCAGTTCCATGCCGGCGATGGCCGAGGTCGGGGTGAGCATTTCGCGCATACCCGGTCCGCCCATGGGACCTTCGTAACGCACGACGATGACATCGCCCTTGTTGATGCGGCCCGTCATGATGGCTTCAGTTGCCGCTTCTTCGGTGTCGAAAACCCTGGCCGGTCCTTCATGGCGAAGCATTTCATCAAGCACAGCCGATTGCTTGACCACGCATCCCTCCGGCGCCAGATTGCCGTAAAGAACGGCCAGCCCCCCCTGCTGGTGGTAGGGGCGGTCTATGGGCCGTATCACCTCCGGGTCAAGGGGTTGGACCCCGAGAGTGTTCTCGGCGATGGTTTTTCCGGTAACGGTCAGGCAATCGGTATTAAGCAATCCTGCTGTGGACAATACGTTGAGAACTGCGCTGATCCCACCTGCCCGGTTCAGGTCCTGGATGTGGTGGGAGCCACCGGGGCTGAGGGAACAGATGTGAGGTGTTTTCTCGCTGATCCCGTTGATCATATTCAGGTCCAGGTTCACGCCGGCCTCTGCGGCGATGGCCGGCAGGTGGAGCACCGTGTTGGTGGAACACCCCAATGCCATGTCGACGGTCAGTGCGTTGGTAAACGCCTCCGGGGTCATGATCTGTCTGGCGGTGATCTTCCTTTTCCACAGATCCAGGATTTGGATGCCGGCCTGCTTGGCCAGGCGTACGCGGGCGGAGTAGACGGCCGGGATGGTGCCGTTTCCCGGCAGGCCCATGCCGATCACCTCGGTCAGGCAGTTCATGGAGTTGGCGGTGAACATGCCGGCGCAGGATCCGCAGGTGGGGCAGGCGGCGTCTTCGATGGCCGTCAACTGGCCGGCTTCCATTTTGCCGGCTTTGACGGCGCCGACGGCTTCAAAAACGGTAATCAGGTCGATTTTACAACCGGGTTTTTCCGGGTGCTCGCCGGCTAACATGGCGCCACCACTGATGAAGATCGTGGGCAGATCCAGGCGTGCGGCAGCCATGAGCATGCCCGGAACGATTTTGTCGCAGTTAGGGATCATAACCATGGCGTCCAGGGCATGCCCGGTGGCCATCACCTCGATGGAGTCGGCGATGAGTTCGCGGCTGGCCAGTGAATATTTCATGCCGATATGATTCATGGCGATGCCGTCGCAGACACCGATGGTGCCGAATTCCACCGGCGTGCCGCCGGCCATATAGATTCCGGCTTTGACTGCCTGGGCGATGGTGTCCAGGTGAACGTGGCCGGGGATCGCGGTATTGACGGCATTGGCGATGCCGATCAGCGGCTGTTTGATTTCAGTATCCGTGTATCCGATGGCCTTGAAAAGGGCTCGGTGCGGTGCCCGTTCAATACCCGATTTGGCGTCGTCGCTCTTCATCCCGTTGATGTCCTTTCCCAAAAATCCAAAAAAAAACCGTTATCGCCCCTGAGGGTGATAACGGATTCTGTGCTTTCCAGTGTCGGCTGACTCAGACCATTATCGCCCCATTTTCCTCGTCGTGGACTAGAAGGCCCGCTACGAGGAAAAGAATAAGATTGAGAATGTCGATAACGGCGATATTGTTGCTCATTTGCTTACGATACCCAATTAGTTTATATCCACCCCTAACAGCCTGTTTTCGGCAAGTCAAGCTTTTTGTTGCCTTTGGACCGGCACACCGATAAGGTAAGTCATACCGTAACCATAACAGGGAGAAGAATGATCTATGGATCAAACATGGCAATCCTTGAAAGGGCAGTTTTTGATGGCCATGCCCGGGCTGGCCGATCCCAACTTTTTCCAGTCTGTCACCTGCCTGTCCGAACACAGTCCAAAAGGGGCCATGGGGATCGTGATCACACGGATCCACCCGGAAATCAATGGCAAGATGATTTTTGATGAATTGAAGATCTCGGCGGTTGCCGGTACGGAAAAAATATCCGTCCACATCGGGGGGCCGGTGCATATGAACGAACTCTTTGTCCTCCACGGGCCTCCTTTTTCCTGGGAAAGCTGTACGATGGTAACCGGAGGACTGGCCTTGAGCAATTCGATGGATATCCTTGAAGGCATTGCTCTGGGACACGGACCCCGGGAATTTATCGTCGCCCTGGGGTGTGCCGGCTGGGGACCCGGGCAGCTCGAGCGTGAAATCCGAGGCAATGCCTGGATTAACGGTCCCGCTTCGCAAGCAATCGCCTTTGAGACAGAGGTGGAAAGACGGTGGGACGCGGCCATGCGATCGATCGGCATCGACCCGGCGCTGCTCTCTGATACGGCCGGTCATGCCTGATCCTGTTGGAAACGATTGACGCGCTGCGGTTCGGAAGGGGTGGCGATTGCAGGTGAGCGCATGGTGAGGGATTGGAATGGGGCGTTGATCCGCCCCTTTTTTATTCGACGTCCTTCTTTTTGGGTTTTTGCTTTGGTTTTTTCTTTTTCAGACAAACCTTGTCCTTTCGGACGAACGCACAGAGCTTGGGATTGTAATACTCCTTGCAGTTCAGCGGATTGTACAATGGGCATTCTGGATGTTTTTCTGACATGTGTCTTGTATTCCTTTTGCTGGATTTAGCGCCTTTGAACCGCCCATCCTCTCTCTTTACGTGTAGCGGTGTACCACTAAATCATAAGATTTACAAGCCATTGTGTTCATTCGTGAGATCTCCGCATCACTTGACCGCCCGTTGGGAAAGCTTTGACAATTGATCCATTTAATTGTAAAAGCCCATGATTGGCGCACAGATGATCGCCTATGGGATGATTCCGGCCGTTGTCACTTTCATTCGTTTATGTTCGGAACCATCACCAAACCTACGAATCGATCGACATGCTTGCATACGAGAAACTGAAGCAGCAGCTCGCCCGGATCAGCGATGATACCGCGCGTCTTATCGAAGACGCCGGGAAAATCACCGAACTGACGGATGAGGGGCTTTCCCGGTGGAAAAGCACCTGCCAAACCATATCCGACCAGATTTCCGAAGAGACGATGCGCCTGGCCGTGGTGGGTGCCATCAAATCCGGGAAAAGCACCTTTGTGAACACCCTTTTTGGCGGTGATTACCTCAAGCGGGGGGCAGGGGTGGTCACCTCCATCGTTACCCGGGTGAGAAACGGCAGCCGATTGCGGGCCACCCTCTACCTGAAGAGTTGGGCTGAAGTGAACCGGGAGATCGATCAGGCATCGGTGTTGCTGCTCGCCCACCACCGTTCCGGTGATGGTCATTCCTTCGATATCCGTCGGGAAGCGGATCGCCGGATCCTTAACGGCGCAATGGACGACCTGGCGGCCGACCAGTTGATCAGCAACGACACCCGAAGCACCGGCAGCGTGATGCTGGCGTCCTATTTGAAAGGCTACGATCGTGTTCAGCAGTTTGTCGAAGTGGGTCATGCCACAGTCGTCTTCGAGAATGACCGCTTCCCCTTGCACCGGGATTTCGTGGGTGATGATGCCATGGCCGTCTACCTGAAGGATGTGTTGCTGGAAATCAATACCCCGGGTTTAGGCGAAGGGGTGGAGATCGCCGACTGTCAGGGCAGCGACTCACCCAATCCTTTGCATCTGGCCATGATCCAGGATTACCTGATGATGGCCCATCTTACGGTTTATGTCATCAGCAGCCGCACGGGGCTCCGCCAGGCGGACATCCGTTTTTTGTCCATGATCCGCAAAATGGGAATTTTGGACACGGTGGTGTTCGTGGTGAACTGCGATTTCAGCGAGCATGAATCCCTCCACGACCTCGATGAAGGGATCCGAAAAGCCGAGGCGGACTTAGCGCTGATCTGTCCCGACCATCAGACCTTTACCTTTTCCGCCCTCTTTTTGCTCATGTCCCAGATGGAAGCCGACCTGTCCCAAAGAGATCGGGACCGGCTTTTCCACTGGCGCCGTGAGACGGCCATGGTCGATTTCGCAAACACGGAACGAATCCGTTTCGATCAGTTTCTGGAACGAAAGATCAGCCGGGAACGAAACTCGCTGCTGCTAAAAAACCATCTGGAACGGTTGGAGATCGTGGCCGGCGGCATTGGCAACTGGATCGGTTTCAATCGTGATCTGATCGACCGGGATGCCGGTGGTGCGCGTGAGTTGGCCGATCGTGTGAGCGATCAGCAGCGCCGACTGGACCGCCTGAAACTGACGGTAAAAAATACACTGGACGGTGCCGTCAACCAGGTCAAACGCGACTTGAAATCCGCCATCGACCGGTTTTTTGATGTGCATGGCGACGGTGTTCTTGCCGGTGTCGTCCACTTTGTCCGCAACTATCAGGTGGAGATGCAGCGCTACGATCAAAGCCTGATGAGTGTGGGTTTTGCCAAAAGCCTGTACATGGTGTTCCAGGAGTTCAAGCAGGCCGTGGATGCCCACATGGCTGAAACCGTGAATCCCCAGGTAATCCGTTTCGTCAGGCTCCAGGAGAAAAATCTCATGGACTATTTGGGTGAGATCGCCGGCCCATTTGGTGCCATGATCGACGAAGCCCTGGCGCCGTATGCCAATGCCATGGATGATGCAAAGATACCCCAACAGCGGGCCTCGTCACCGATCAACATCGGATCGGACCTGGAGACGATCCGTAAGATGGCCGGGCTGGCGCTGCCGAAGGCGGCAGCCACCATGCGTTATTCCACCCAGATAAAAACCGAAGCGGTCATGCGGTTCGGTTTTTATAAGATCGTCAACATCGTTAAAAAAGCTATCAAAAAATCGGCGGACAAGGTTCACCAGGAACAGTTCCTGGCGCTTGCGTCGGGGATTAAACGGATAAAACGCGAGACCGAGCGCTCCATTTTGTTTCATCTGAAGGATTACAAGGAGAATATCAAGTTTCAATATATGCTGAAACTGGCTGATACCGCCGCCGCCTCCCTGCATCTGCGGATGCTGGAACGGTTTCAACACCACGGTGCCGATCTGTCGACGCTTGTGCAAATGATCAGTGAACAGGGGCTGGACAAGGAGAAGGTGTCGACCGCACTCGACCTGATGGGAGACGCTTCCAGGTCCCTGCAGGATAAGATCGGCCGCCTCAAAGAAGATCTTCAGCTAATATAACGGAGGGGAGTCAAGATGGTCCAAAAGAAAACCAGAGCAATTGCGGTGGCAAACGAAAAGGGCGGCGTGGGCAAGACCGTGACGGTGATCAACCTGGCGGCGGCATTGACCCTGGCCAACCAATCCGTGCTGGTGGTGGACATGGATCCACAGGCCAACGCAACCAAAGGACTGGGTATTGCGCGTGATGACGAGCTGCCTTCGGTTTACGATCTGATCATGAACAACGGCCGTAAAGCGGTTGAAGAGACGGTGATGACCACCCGATGGGAGGGGCTTGACCTGATTCCCTCCCATGTGGATCTTTCCGGAGCCGAGGTAGAACTGATCGAGGTTGAAGGGCGGGAAGACCGGCTGAAGGATGCGCTGGCACCGGTTGTCGGGCGTTATGATTTTATTCTGATGGATACCCCGCCCAGCCTCTCTCTGCTCACCGTCAATGTCTTTTCCTTTGCCTCGGAGGTGCTGGTGCCCTGCCAGACCCACCCCTATGCGTTCGGCGCCCTTGCCGAGCTGTTTGACACCATCGATGCGGTACGTGAAGAGATCAACCCCGGGTTGTTTATTTCCGGCATCATCCCTACGCTGGTGGATCTGCGTACCCGGGTTGCCAATGTGGTCATGGCGCAGCTAAAGACCGATGAACGTTATCGCGATCTGGTGTTCGATACTGCCATCCGCAGCAATACCACCATCGCCGAAAGCGCAGAGGCGGGCAAGCCGGTGGTGTTCTACCGCCGCAGCAGCTACGGGGCCATCGATTACAATGACCTGGCGGATGAGCTTTTGGCGCGGGGCGCCAAATAGCTCACCGCTAAAAGGAGATAAAGGTGGCCCTTTCATAACACTTTAACTGTTTGTAATAATAGAAATATTTATGGTAGCACACCTGTCTTGCCTTCGTCGCCTGTGGAGCAACTTTTAAATTATTTTTTCAAGCAGTTCCAAAGCCTTATCATAATCATAATTATTTATATGATTTTCAAGATTAATAATATCGGGTGTGTAAAGCTGATCTTTAACCGCTTTTATCTCTTCATTTATCTTTTCAGGATCAGCAGACCTGAGTGCGTTGCCAAGCGCTATTAAAATCGGTTTAAGCTTTTCGATATCCACATCCATCTCATTAAAAGTTACGACTTCAGAATTTTCATCAAGAAGTTTCAGCGATTCCAGAACCTGATTGAAAGCTGCTTCGAGCTTGTCGATTAATGCAGATATAACCTTTTCCGGTTTTTCATTCCTGCTTGCATCTTCCAGTTCTTTAGCCGCCGCAAACAACTCCATGGCTCCGATATTGGCGGAGCTTCCTTTAATCTGATGCGCCAGGCGTAAGAGCGTGTCCCGCTCCTTTTCCTTAAACGCAGCTTTTATTCTTTCTGTTGTGTCATGATTGTTTCTTACAAAGCCGGTAAGAATGCGTTTAAAAACAGCGGGCGCCAACTTAAGTTCGTTAATCGCCTTTTGAATGTTGATTCCGGGAAGAGCCGGCGGCAGTATCTCCTGCGCTGCTTCTAAAATCTTTTTTTCAGAACCCATGTTCGATACTTGTCCCCTGGCCGGCGCCCATGTTTTTGTTTCGCCCGGATCAGGTTTTTCTCTGTTTTTAAGCGCTTTCCACAATACGTTAAACAGTATGTCCTGGTTGACGGGTTTGGAAATGTAGTCGCTCATGCCGGCTTTCAGGCATCTTTCTTCATCTTCCTTCATGGCATGGGCGGTCATGGCAATTATTGGAAGATTTTTAAATTCAGCATCCTTTCTTATCTGCCTGGTGGCTTCATATCCGTCCATAACAGGCATCTGAATATCCATAAGCAGCGCGTCAAATTGGGATTCATGCACA
>DEIP01000125.1 GCA_002352605.1 Desulfobacteraceae bacterium UBA2771
TCGAAGAATATCTCTTGTTCCCTCACAACACCGACCACCTTCTCATCTCGGGTAACCGCCATCCGCCTGCTCTTTTCAGTAAACATCAGGTTGGCAATCTCCATGAGATTCGTGTTTTGATCTATCTTGAGAGGTGCGTCAGACATCACGTCCCTAATTTTCTTATCAACAAGCCCTTTGGCCTGGGTGGTAAAAAGCCCGGACCAGAACATGGGCGAGTATTGCATGCTGTCGGCCGTGGATGGTTTCGGTGCTGAGAGGTATGCCGGGCGCACGGCCTTGATCAGGTCGAGGATACTCAGAATTCCCACCAATTCTCCGGTTTGATCAATAACCAATATGGAGCGATGCCCGGTCTCCATGATCCGACTGGTGGAGGCAGCGCTTTCAAAAGATCTCTTCAATCTTTCAATCCCCTCTTTGATGATGTCGCCGGGATCGATAGTGGTATAGTCTTCAATGGGAATCATAATATCCCCTGCCTTTTTTTCTTCCCTGACGTCCCCCCGGGCCGCGTCGTAGGCATCATTGATTTTCAGTGATAAGAGCCCTACATCACACGGCTTGTTGAGATAATCAAAGGCCCCGTGTTCCAATGATTCCTTTGCCGACTCCCCCCCGCCGTGACCCGTAAGCATAATAACCTGCGCGTCCGGATCAATTTTTTTGATTTGGGCCAGGGCCTCCTGCCCGTCCATCCCCGGCATCCTGATATCCAGGATTACCACGTCCTGCGGCGATTCCTTCAGAATCTCAATCGCCTTTTCGCCGCTCTCCGCCACCGTTGTTTCATAACCCCTTCGGGTCAGTATCTTCGACGTTGTTGCGCGAAACTGAGCTTCATCGTCTACCATCAAGACCTTTATCTTCTTCGCCATTACCCTTGCCCCCCGGTCTCCCGTAATATTTCCCGCGCGGACTTGCCAATGGTGCGGCTTTGGGCCACCCGTATTTTGTCCTCTAACCTCCGCCTTTTTCCGAATGCCTCTTCCGCTTTTTCAATAAGATCCCCGACGTCGGTGGGCTTGGTCAGGTAATCCGTCGCACCGGATTTCAGACCTTCAACCGCGGAGTCAATGGTACCGTGGCCGGTCAGCATAATGACCTCAACCAGCGGATAATTTCTCTTGATCGCATTCAGGGTTTCAATGCCATCCATCCCCGGCATTTTTACATCCAGGATCACCACATGGACGTTGTGCGTTCTCAATATATCCAGGGCATCGGTCCCGCTGCTTGCGGTGAGCACGTCGTAACCCTTCCTCGAAAGCAGCTTTTGGGTAGTGGAGAGAAACCTTTCCTCATCATCCACCAGCATCATCTTCATTTGTTCCATTGATTTTTCCTCCTGAACTCTAATCAAGCACAATTTTGGGGACGCAGATTCCCGCAAATACGCGCAGATAATTAAAAATACAAAATCAGAGACAATCTGCGTTCATCAGCGTCCAAATTCTTTTTCCTAATGGTATAGTTGCGTGGTCGGCAGCAGGCAGACCGGATAAACTAATGGATCAGCGCCTGCTTTGCCGCCGGCAGAATCACGTTAAAGGTCGTGCCGACGCCCTTTTCACTGTCGACCTCCATGATGCCGCCCATCTTGCTTATGATGCCGTAACATACGGAAAGTCCCAATCCCGTTCCCTTTCCCACCGGCTTGGTGGTAAAGAACGGGCTGAATATCTTCTTCCGGTCTTCGGGACTGATCCCGCTCCCATTGTCCCTGACGAAAATTTCAACCTTTCCGTCTTCTTTTTCCCCGGCGCCCACGACCAGTTCTCCCCCTTGAGCGCCATGTCTTGATGTAATGGCATCAATGGCGTTATTGTAGAGGTTGAGCAGGACCTGCTGCAGTTGTCCGCGATCCCCGTGAACCGGCGGTGTGTTTTCTGAAACCTCCTGCGTCAGGGTAATCCCCTGAACGGCCGCCTTTTTTTCCACCATGGTGGTTATTTCAGGGATGTATTTCTGAAGGGCGATGTCCTCAACCACAGGCTCACTCTGCCTTCCGAACTTGAGAATGGACTGTGTAATGGCGCCGCAACGATTGATCTGGAGGTCAATCTGCTCCATGGAATCCTCCAGCTCCGACAGAGATTCCGATGGCTGCAAATCCCCCTTCTCCTTCAACTCTGAAACAATGGAATCGATCAACGCATGTTCGCTTTTCATGACCTGGAGGGGGTTGTTGATTTCATGGGCGAAACCTGTGGCCATTTCACCCAGTTCGGCCAATCGGCTGGCCCGGATAAGCTGGCCTCCCAACTCTTCTCTTTCAGTATCCAGCCTTTCCATGCGTCTCACAATGCGGCCGGTGAGGAGAAAGGCAATGCCCACAATGGCGCCGCCGCCTAAAAAGGTCACAAGGACAATCACGTAGGCGGCCGCCCGGAGAAACCTGAATGCGTCAGCCTTTTCCTGCCTGACAACGAGCAGCCAGTTCTTGTCCTTTAACCATGTTGTGGCGCACAGATATTCATCTCCCCTTGAATTTTCTTCAATAAATGTCTTGATACCGGTGTGCGATGACGGTCTTTCCATAAGCTCGGGGTCTTTATCCATCAGATTTCCACCGGAGCGGCGCTCTGTCTGGAATATACCGTCCGCATTCAGGAGATACGCTTCACCGGTCTTTCCGATGCGAATCTTTTTGACAAGGTCATTAAACATATAGGTGTCAATGGTGGAACGGATGACCCAGGTCTTGCCTGCCGCTTCCCGCTTGAGGGCTATGACAAAATGAGGTATGCGTCGATGGCCCAGGAAAATATCGCTGACATATTGACCCTTTTTCAGAACCTCCCTGAACCAGGGCGCCTCCGCATAATTTTTCCCGACCAGTTTATAGGGTCCCTGATAATTTACGTGGACGCCTTCCTGATCAAAAAGACCGAGATCAACGAATGTGTTCGACTCTTTCTGCAAATTAAGCAGGATATCATGAAGTTTCTCAGGGTCGGCAAGCTCTTGCGAGCCGTAAGAATCAAGCACGAATTCAAGATTGGCCTTGCGGTTGGTGAGAAACGAATCGATCATATGCCGGTGATCCTCGACGATCCGCTTTATGGTGGCAATGGTGCTGGATTCCAGGGAGGTTGTAAAATAATAATATCCAATTCCCAGGATGAGGATAAAAGTCGTCAGAGGGACCAGGATCATACTAACTAAAATGACCCGTCTCAGCTTTGCGTATGGCGACCTTTCCATAAAATAAGCGCTCCTTTCCGATTACTTGATATGTTGTTGAGCAAAGTCCGTGCCAGAATTGAAGC
>DEIP01000143.1:0-3848 GCA_002352605.1 Desulfobacteraceae bacterium UBA2771
AGCCGCGCCTTTCTTGAAAAACGAAAACCGCAATTCAAAGGGGCGCTGAAGGAATAACACAACCTAAGGGTTCGCGAAAAAATAACTTCGCAGAATTGGCGCTCAGATTTGGTCCAGGTTTTGCTGATCCGAGAGAGCAAAACCACAGGAATAGCGAGCTATTTCGAGACTTTTGAGAGTGAGGTATCAGCCAAAGATGGGCTGAAGCTGAGATGCGAAAATGTGAAGTTATTTTTGCGCGAGCCCTTAGTATCCTCTTACGCTACGGGACGACACCCCATGACTGCAGATAAACTGACACGCGCCTGGTACGCGCTGCACACAAAAAGCCGCTTTGAAAATGTGGTTAACGAAGGACTGGCCAAAAAGACGCTCGAGGTCTTCTTGCCGAAAATTACGGTCAAAAGCCGGCGGCTGGATCGGCACAAAATGATCCGGGTCCCCCTTTTCCCCGGTTATCTTTTTGTAAAAACCGACCTAGACCCTTACGAACACGTTGAAATATTAAAAACCACAGGCGCCGTACAGCTCATTGGCAGCAAACAGGGGCCGGTGCCCATTGCCGACGGCACGATTGACTCCCTCAAAATCATCGTTTCCACGGACAATGAGGTGATCACCGGCACCCGGTTTAGTAAAGGGGATCGGGTGATGGTGATCAGAGGCCCATTTTCCGGGGTTATGGGTGTTTTTTCAAGCTATCGCGGTGACGGCCGGGTTGTCGTCCATATCGAGACGCTGGGGCAATTTGCCGCCGTCAACGTCGATGCCGCGGATGTAGAGAAACTGCCGGAAATATTATCATAACTGCTTGACTTTCTATTAAGTTCTATTTTATAAGACCATTTTCCATCCCGTATACAATACCGATCGTTCAAGGAGGATACATGAACAAACTGGAGCTCATCTCCGCTTTGAAGACCAAAGCCGACATCTCCAAATCAGAAGCGGCAAAAGTGGTCCAGATCTTTTTTGACAGCATGGCCGATTCCATGGCCGATGGCGAACGCGTTGAAATTCGTGGTCTTTGCAGTTTCTTCGTGAAAACGTACAAAAGTTATACGGGTAGAAACCCAAAAACCGGCGAAAAGGTCACCATTAAACCCAAAAAGCTCCCTTTTTTCAAAGCCGGAAAAGAGCTCAAAGAGCGAGTGGATCAATAGACGGCTTGCGAACCCGAAGCCCGGCGACCGCTCCCCTTTGCGAGGGGACTCAGCCGATAAGGGTATCATGCCAATCCAACCTCCCGGGATTCGAAAACGATGACGATACCAAGTGGATTTAACGCCATCGTCGGCCAGCAGCACGCCATCAGGCTGCTCAAAACATTTATCCGAAAAGGGACGCTGCCCCATGCACTGCTCTTCACCGGAGACGATGGGGTGGGAAAAAAAACCACGGCCACGGCATTTGCCATGGCCTGCAATTGTCTGACCTTGGAAGCGGCGATTCGCCACCACCCCCGTCTTGATGCCATCGAAGCTTGCGGCAAGTGTATTCCCTGCAGAAAGATTGCCGGGAACCATCATCCGGATGTCATCCATGTCAACCCGCTATCGTCGATCATCAAAATCAGCCAGATCAGGACGCTGCTCCAAACGCTGACGTTGAAGCCCAATGAGGCGCACCGACGGGTGGTCATCCTGTCCGAGGCGCAGGCCATGAATGCGCAGGCAAGTAATGCGCTGCTGAAGGTGCTTGAGGAACCGCCGGACCGAACCCTGCTGGTACTAACGGCACGCCGGTCCGCCGACCTGTTGGCCACGGTTGTCTCACGATGCCGCCAAATCCGCTTTTTCCCCCTCAGCACGGCGGACGTTAGGCGTTTACTGGCCCGAGCCGACGGAATAGAACCGGAATTCGTGGAGACCGCTGCCGCCCTGTGCGGCGGCAGCTTCACCCGGGCGCAGCAATTGGCCGACAGCCGATGGCTGAGCCGCCGGGACTGGATCATCCGGGCCATGGACGACCGGATGACCGATGAGGGCACATCACCCGTTCGGGCCTGGTTGGCATTGTCTGAAATATTGGCTAAAAAAAAGGATCTTGTTGAAGAATCGCTGGAAATCATTACAATGTGGCTGCGGGACCTGCTGGTCGTCAGGCATGATCCGCAACGGATTGTAAACCAGGATCGGCTGGATATGCTGTCGGCGACCGCAAAACACGTCAGCCCGGTGCAGCTGCTCAAACAGATCGATGCGGTAGACCGCGCGAAAACGGCCCTGCGATCCAACACAAACGCAAGATTGACACTTGACGCGATGGTCCTGCGAATGGCAGGCCCCAACATTCGATAGATGTGACAACATGCAGAAAAAAGTGGGAATCCGGTTCAAAACCGGCGGTAAGATTTATGATTTCAACTGCGGTGCCTTTGTCCTCAACGTGGGCGACCAGGTTATCGTGGAAACGGCAAAAGGGCTTGGCTTTGGTACGGTAAAGACAGCACCGGAGTTGATCGAGGAAGGTAAAAAATCCCGCAAGCCCCTCGAAAAGGTATTTCGAAAAGCCAATGACAAGGACCTGAACCAGGTCGAGCACAATAAGATCCTGGAGCGTGAAGCCCATGCCTTTTGCTTGAAAAGCATCAAAGACCTCGGGCTGAAAATGAACCTGTTCTCCGTCGAGAGCACCTTCGACGCCAGTCGGCTTACCTTCTTCTTCACCGCCGATGGGCGGGTGGATTTCAGACAACTGGTCAAGATTCTGGTCAATCGGCTCAGGGTCCGCATCGAGATGCGCCAGGTGGGCATTCGAAACCAGGCCAAAATGTGCGGGGGGATGGGCCGCTGTGGGCGCATCTTTTGTTGCTCATCATTCATGGAAAAATTCGAACCGGTGTCCATCCGCATGGCCAAACAGCAAGGGCTCTCCTTGAACCCGACCAAAATTTCGGGTCAGTGCGGCAGGCTCATGTGCTGCCTGACTTTTGAAAACGAGACTTACCGACAACTGAAGAAGGACTTCCCCAAAATCGGAAAAATCGTGACCACCAAGAACGGCCGAGGGAAAGTAACCCGCCACAACGTAATCTGCAACCGACTGACGGTTCGACTGGAAGAGGGTGGTGACACGGAGATCAGCCTCGACGACATTATCACGGACAGGAGATAACCCATGGCCGCGCCATTTTATATAACCACCCCCATCTATTATGTAAACGCCCGCCCCCACCTGGGACATGCCTATACAACCATCGCCGCGGATGTCTCCCGGCGGTTTCATACCATGTCCAGCGACCGGACCTATTTCCTGACCGGCACGGACGAACATGGGGACAAAATCGTCCGGGCAGCCAAAAAGGAGAATCAGACCCCGCGCGAGTATGTGGATCGGATCAGCGACCTTTTCCGAAACCTGTGGCCGGCGTTGAATATCTCCAACGACAATTTCATCCGCACGACGGACCCGGCCCATATCACCGTGGTGGAAACCATCCTCCAGCGCATTTACGATTCCGGCGACATCTATTTCAGCGAATACGAAGGGCTTTACTGCTTTGGCTGTGAGCGGTTTTACACTGAACGGGAGCTGGTGGGCGGCTGCTGTCCGGATCACCGGACCCCACCGGAAACCATCAAGGAATCCAACTATTTTTTCAAAATGAGCCGCTATCAGCAATGGCTTATCGACCACATCAACGAACATCCCGGTTTTATACGTCCCGAACGCTATCGCAACGAAGTGCTGGCATTTTTACGCGAACCGCTGGACGACCTCTGTATTTCCAGGCCGAAATCCCGCATCAAGTGGGGCATCACCCTGCCCTTCGCCCCGGAATACGTAACCTATGTGTGGTTCGACGCCCTGCTCAACTATGTGTCGGCCCTGGGCTACCCGGATGG
>DEIP01000143.1:3982-10064 GCA_002352605.1 Desulfobacteraceae bacterium UBA2771
TTGACCAGGGCAAAATGTCCAAAAGCATCGGCAATGTGGTCGAACCGCTGGAGATGAAAAACGTTTACGGCCTGGACGCGTTCCGCTTTTTCCTCATGCGGGACATGGTTTTTGGCCTCGATTCCAATTTCAACGAAGAGGCTCTGGTGCAGCGGATCAATGCGGATCTGGCCAATGATCTGGGCAATCTCTTCTCTCGGGTGATCTCCATGGTCCACAAGTATTTCGGCGGCGTGGTTCCCGAACCGGATCCCGACGTGGAGAAAGAGATGGACCTGGGTCTGGTAAAAAATTCCCGGACCGCCATCGATGCCTACACGACCAGCATGGCCGCGTTTGCCTTTCACAAAGGTCTGGCGGCAGTATGGGGATTCGTCACCCACATGAACAAGTATGTGGACGTGACGGCCCCGTGGGTCCTGGCCAAGAAAAAGACGACCCGAAAACAGCTGGAAGCGGTGATTTATAACCTGCTGGAGGGGCTGCGTATCATCTCCGGCCTGATCTATCCGGTAATGCCCGACACCGCCGTCAACATGCAAAAGCACCTGGGGTTTACCGGCGATGATGATTTTTTCAAACTGGACCGGCTCACCAGATGGAAAGGGCTGAAGCCGGGTGTGACACTGAGAAAATCGGTATCCCTGTTTCCCCGCATCGACATGGACAAGAAACGACGGCAACCCTCGGAAAAACCCGAATCCCGAATAATGGACAAACCGATCAAGCCGGAAATCAGCCTCGACGATTTTGCCAAGATCGACCTGCGTGTGGCCACTGTCGTGTCGGCCCAGGCCGTTCCCCGGGCCAGGAAGCTGCTTCAGTTGGAGGTGGACCTGGGCCAGAAGCGGACCATCGTCTCCGGCATCGCCGGCAGCTACACCCCCGAAGAGCTGGTGGGCAAACAGGTTATTGTGGTGGCCAACCTCAAGCCGGCCAAACTGATGGGGGTTCTGTCCAAAGGCATGCTCATTGCGGCAACAGACAAAGACGGTGTCACCGTGGCCACTTTGGATAGATCGGTTAGCCCCGGAACGGCGTTAGGCTGATGGTCGCCCCAGTTTTTATTTTCAGCAATGACCGGCTTATGCGCCTGTTTCAAGCGGTTGCATTTCGGTCAAGATCAAGGCGGGCAAGCATTTCAACCGGCGGAATACATGGCGTATTTCGAGGATTGAAATGTGATCCCAGCGCCGATATCGGCTGAAATGAGACATGTTAAAATTGGCTCTGTTTAAACGCAAGACGCGTCCGTCACCCCGACCCGGTTGGAGAACGTACCAGGAAAGCCTCCCGCCGCAACACCGGCCATCCGGACGCATGGGGCTGAGACGAGGCCGCTGGGTGACCGCCGGCTTGCTGGCTCTGATGTTGGCCGGCGTCTGGTGGGTTTTTCCTACCGGCGGCGAAGATGAAACCGGCGGGCTTGCAGCCGAGCTCCCCCCGACGCAGGCGGTTCGGAACGCGGAGCTGATTGAAAAGCGTGATGTCCATATCCTGTTGGGCAAAACCCGCCTGATCAATTTGGAGGAGAACCCGCTGACGGTGGATTTCGACGGTCGCCCCTACCGGGTTAGCGCCAGCCTGAATCCGGGGCTTCAACAGTATCTGCTCAAACGCATGGACCGGGTCAATTCCCGCTATATCGGCATCGTGGTCATGGCGCCGGACACGGGCCGGCTGTTGGCCATGGCCGGATTCAACAAGATCAATCCCAACCGGGATCCATGCCTGACGGCCGACTATCCCGCGGCCAGCCTATTTAAAATCGTAACGGCGGCGGCGGCAGTTGAAGAAAAAGGCTACTCGGCAAGCTCCCGTTTCAAGTTCAACGGGTACAAGCACACCCTTTACAAACGCCAGCTGACCGACAAGACAAACCGCTACACCAATTCGATTTCGCTAAGGGATTCGTTCGCTCAGTCCGTCAACCCGGTGTTCGGCAAAATCGGTGCCCTGCTTCTCAATCGGCAAGCGCTGGAAACCTACGGGAATGCCTTCGCATTCAACCAAACGGTGAGTTTCGAGATTCCCTGGCCCACCAGCCGCCTGGCGGTAAAGGACGATTCCTACCACCGGGCGGAAATTGCCAGCGGGTTCAACCGCCAGACCACGATCTCTCCCCTTCACGGGGCGCTAATCGTATCGGCGGTGGTCAACGGTGGCATACCGGTGGAGCCCACGCTGGTGGATCGGATCGTAGACGATGCCGGCAACACCGTGTATCGAACCGAGCCCCGGTTTTTACCATCGGCGGTATCTCCTGTAACCGCCGATGTGCTCGATCAACTCATGGTCGCCACCGTAACCTCGGGTACCGCAAGAAAAACATTTCGCGGCCATCGCCGCAGCAAGGTGTTGTCGCGTCTGCGGATAGGCGGTAAGACAGGCTCCATCTTCAACCGGGCCCATGATGCCCGCTTCGACTGGTTCGTAGGATTTGCCTCGGAAAAGAAGGGCTCGGAAAAAATGGTGGTCTCGGTGATGGTGGCCCATGAGGAATATATCGGTACGCGTGCCGGACAATACGGCCGCATGGCCATCGAACACTATTTCAAGGACTATTTTGCCGGAACGGCAAAAGAAGGGAAGGATTCCGGCGGATAGGGAATCTCCCCGACGGATGGTGTCTCTCCACAAATGGATAAGGAGACGTAATATGCCCGGTTTTGAGATATTCGGCGACGAAGAACGCAAGCAGGTCAATGATGTATTGGAAACAGGCGTTCTCTTCCGTTATGGTTTCGATGGGGCCCGCAAGGGCCATTGGAAAGCCAAAACACTGGAAAGGGAACTGGCCGAGCGCCTGGGTGTGGCACATGCTCACCTTTGCGCCAGCGGCACCGCGGCCTTGTCCACGGCTATGGCCGCCTGCGGGATCGGCGCCGGCGATGAGGTAATCGTTCCTCCCTTCACCTTCGTGGCCACAATCGAGTCGGTGCTCATGGCCGGGGCGGTGCCTGTGTTTGCCGAGATCGATGAGACCCTGTGCCTCTCGCCGGAAGGGCTGGAAGCGGCATTGACCCCGTCAACCAAGGCCGTCGTCCCGGTGCACATGTGCGGGTCCATGGCCCGCATCGATGAAATCAAGGCCATCTGCGACAAGCGTGGGTTGATCCTGCTGGAAGACGCCTGCCAGAGCGTGGGGGCCGGTTACCAAGGCCGGGCCCTGGGAAGTTTCGGCAAGGCCGGCTGCTTCTCCTTCGATCCGGTCAAGACCATCACCTGTGGTGAGGGAGGTGCCGTGGTCACCAACGACAAGGCGATCTATCTCACAGCCGATGCCTATGCCGACCACGGCCATGACCACATCGGCCATGACCGGGGCGCCGAAGATCACCTGATAATCGGCGCCAACCATCGCATCAGCGAGCTCAATGCCGCCGTGGGGCTGGCCCAACTGAGAAAACTGGACTGGATCTTAGAAACCCAGCGGCGCAACAAGGCCGCCATCAAGGATGCCATGTCAGGGCTTCCCGGAATCACCTTCCGTCAGCTGCCGGACCCTGACGGGGACTCGGCGACCTTTCTCTCTTTCTTCATGCCCGACGTAAAAACCGCCCGACAGGCGGTCAAGGCCCTGGCCGCGGGCGGCGTGGACGGCTGTTTTCACTGGTTTGATAACAACTGGCACTACATCCGCCATTGGAACCATTTCCATACCATGAAAGCCGCGGCTCGGCTGGCCGTCCAGACACTGGCCAATTGCCCGGACTACGGCACCATCGCGACACCCCGGTCGGATGCCGTCATGCAGCGGACCATCTCTATGCAGATCAAACTGGGGTGGACCGACGAGCAACTAAGGCGGCGTGTTGAAGAGACGGTAAAGATTTTGAAAGCGATTGTATAGGTAGAAAATATAGCGAGGCTCAAGAAATCTGAAGCGATACCGAAAAAGGAAAGTAATATGTTTCGCAATTTTAAAATGGTCTCCAAAGTAGTCTTCGGCCGGGGGTGTTTCTCGCAGCTGGGGGATATCCTGCAGGTACAGCGGCAGGGAAACGAGTCAGTCATGGTATTTCTGGTTGACGACGTGTTCGAAAATGGTGGGTTGAAGAAACGGTTGCCGCACAATGCCGACGACCTGATCGTCTGGGTCAACGTCGATGACGAACCCAAAACCGTTTATGTGGACCAGCTGGTCATGCAGGTCAAGACGCACATGGCCGACAAGCAGGACAACCTCCCCTCGGGAGTAATCGGCATCGGCGGCGGCAGTACCATGGACCTGGCCAAGGCCGTCTCGCTCATGCTCACCAACCGGGGATCGTCCGCCGATTTCCAGGGATGGGATCTGATCAAAACGCCGGCCGTGTACCACGCCGCTGTGCCCACCTTGTCCGGCACCGGCGCCGAGGTCTCCCGTACCACGGTGCTCACCGGCCCCGAAAAAAAGCTGGGTATCAATTCCGACCACACCGTCTTTGACCAGATCGTCCTGGACCCGGAGATGATCGCCAATGCCCCTAACCCACAACGGTTTTACACCGGCATGGACTGCTACATCCACTGCGTGGAATCTCTGGAGGGCACCTACCTGAACAGTTTTTCCCAGGCCTATGGCGAGAAGGCCATGGACCTTTGTCGGCAGGTGTTTCTGGCCGACCCGGAAGATGCCGACGACCGGTTGATGATGGCCTCTTATTGCGGCGGCATGAGCATCGCCTACTCACAGGTGGGCATCTGCCACGCCCTGTCCTATGGCTTGGCCTTCGTACTGGGCCTGCATCACGGTATCGGCAACTGTGTGGCCTTCGATACCCTCGACGCCTATTACCCCCAAGGCGTAAAGGAGTTCCGGCAGATGATGACACGATCGGCGATCGAGTTGCCGCGCAACCTGACGGCCGGCATCACCGATGCTCAGATGGAGACGATGGTGAACGTGGCCCTGGTGCTGGAGCCCCTGTGGGAAAACGCCTTGGGTAAAGACTGGAAAACCATCATGACCCGGGAAAAGATCAGCGAACTCTACCTGAAAATGTAACCGGGCAACATCGTGCACTCAGCCTGGACACTGTTTTTCGGCATCCCAACCGACCTGAAAAAGGAACATGATGAAACATAACCTTATCAAAACCATGGCCAGGCATGCCGTTCGAACCGTACAGCACACATCTGATCCGATGCCAGCCATTAGATGTTTGATCCGGCCATTTCCGGCCATCCATTGGGGGCGCCATCTTGCGTCGGTGACCGGGCCGGCGGTGATCCTCTTTCCCTGCTCCGCCAACCGGCTGTGCTGCGGCCTGGCCGGAATTATCGCAGTCAAGGGAGGCACGGACCGGATAACGGCCTTGGATCTTCCCCCGTTGACGGCCCTGGTCGACACCGCCGATGCGGCCGGACTGGAAACCCATTTCCGTCAAACGGAGGTCATCACCGGCGGCTACCTGGGGGGGCAGGAAAACCTGAACAAGCTGCTGACCAAAATCCGCTTGCTTAAGCAGGAGGTACCGTTCCTCGCCCTGTTCAAGGATCCAACCGCCCAGAAAACCCTGGCCGACCTGTCGGCGCGTTTGTCGACGATTCTGCAACGAGAACAGGCTCTGTTGGCCGAACAGGCGGGAAGCCTTGAGACCAGGGCAGTGGATATCATCTCCACGCGCATCGAAGCACTCAAGGACATGATCTGGTGTCTGGATGTGGAACTGGCCGCCAACATCGGCCGGATCCAATCGCTGATTCCCGGAGATGTCGAACAGGGTCCCGACAACCGTATCACCGTTTTTCGACAGATCAACGCCGTGCTCAACAGCATCGACCGACTCGAAGTACGGGGACGGGATTCAGCGGGTATCTCCGTGCTGTTCATTCTGCCGGCCCAGGCGTACGACACATTGTCGGCGGAATTGGACCGCAACGGCCTCACCGCAGACTTCGTTCGCCGCATGGATCGTGACGTACTGGAAAACACAAGCATCAGCCTGAACCGGTCGGTCGGCGACGACGGCAATCCGATTGTCGCCATTACGGTGGTCTATAAAATCGCCGCCGAAATCGGCAGCCTGGGGGACAACATCCGCTTCCTGCGCCGGCAGATTCAAGAAGACGAAATCCTGCAGCGAATCGCCACCAT
>DEIP01000143.1:10111-13989 GCA_002352605.1 Desulfobacteraceae bacterium UBA2771
CGCCAACTCGAAGGACCGCCCCATCATCCATGCCTGCCTCAACGGGGACATCGACAATTACATGGAACTCAAAGCGGCCATGGAAGCGACCGGGCGCACCATTCCCGAATCGATCACCACGGACACCAAAATCATCCCGCTCAAGATCGAGCACTACCTGGGAACCGGTGTCGACGTGACCGAGGCCTTCCGGCTGGCGGTAAACGATTTCCAGGGGTCCCACGCCATCTCCATGCATACGAACCTGGCCCCCGGGAAATTCTTTTTGGCCCAAAAGGGCAGCGGCCAGGCTGTTTTCGTGGGACTGGCACACGACCATTACATGCCCGCTTCCGAGGTGTATGGGTTCATCGAAGAAACATCGGATTTTTTAAAGATGAACGGCGAAAAGGTCGTGGAAGGAAAAAACGGCAACACCCAGGGTCAGATCTTCGTGTTGGATCAACGATCATCCGGTGGGATTGCCGGCGTAACCGCCATGTACTACGATGGCACCCCCGTCCAACTCACCGACGGTGATGTCAAGCACACGGAGATCACCGCCAGGGACATCGACCGCCAGAATTTCCCCCACTACTTTTTGAAGGAGATCTCCGAAGCCCCCCTGTCGGTGGAGCGCACCCTGCTCAATCGCTGGAAAATTACCGATGACGGCGAGGGCCGTAATTACGTCATCCATCTCGACGAGCGTACCTTTCCCGGGTCGATAGCGGCTGCCTTCGTGGAAAATCGGATCCGGCGGGTCTTTTTCGTGGGACAGGGCACCGCGGGTATAGCCGCCCAGGCCTGTTCCGATATCCTGAAATCTTATCTGGCCGATCCGGCCATTCAGCTCCGCGCCCTCAAGGCCTCGGAGCTAAGCGGATTCGAACTAAATGAAGCAGACGGCGACACCAGCATGGCCGACACCCTGGTGGTTGCCATCAGCCAGTCGGGCACCACAACCGATACCAATCGTACCGTGGACATGGTCAAGGCCCGGGGCGCCCACACCCTGGCCATCGTGAACCGACGGGACTCGGACATCACCTTCAAGGTGGACGGCGTATTGTATACCTCCAGCGGCCGGGATATCGAAATGAGCGTTGCCTCCACCAAGGCCTTTTATTCCCAGATCGTTGCCGGGGCACTGCTGAGCCTGAAAGTGGCCAGCATCAAGGGTCGCCGATCCAGCGAGTTTATTTCAGACCAGATCGCAGAACTGCTGCGGATCCCCGACCACATGCGCACCGTTCTGGCCATGGGAGAGCAAATCCAGGGTTCGGCCCAACGTCTGGCAGCCACCAAAACTTACTGGGCCGCCGTGGGCAGCGGACCCAACAAGTCCTCGGCGGACGAGATCCGCATCAAGCTCAGCGAACTGTGTTACAAGACCATCTCCTCGGATTTTGTAGAGGACAAGAAACACATCGACCTCTCCTCCGAGCCGTTGATCATCGTCTGCGCCGCCGGCACCAGAGGCACCGTCATCGGGGACATCATCAAGGACACGGCCATCTTCAAAGCCCACAAGGCCGCCCCGGTGGTGATCGCCGACGAGGGTGAGGAACGTTTCGAATCCTATGCCGAGGACATCTTTCACGTTCCCCAGGTGAGCCCGCAGTATGCACCCATTCTCAACACGCTGGTGGGTCACATCTGGGGCTACCACGCCGCCCTGGCCATCCACGAAGGCTCCCGATTCCTCCACGACGTCCGTGAATCGATCCGCACCGCCATCGACGACCTGGTCGAACAGGGCCTGGATGTCTACGAGGTTATCCTGGAAAAGACTTTCCGCGAAAAAATTGCCGGTTTTTACCAGGCCTTTCGCCAAAAACGCAGGGCCAAACAGTTCCCCACGGCCATCACCCATGCGTCGGATTTGACCCTGCTGTTCAAATACCTGTCGGGGCGGCTGCCGCTGACCGATTTCGAGATGGACTTCGGCCTCAGGGGAACTGCCAAGAATGCACTCGACACCCTCTTTCACGTGCTGGGAGAATCCATCAACCTCATGTCCCGCCCGGTGGACGCCATCAAGCACCAGGCCAAAACCGTCACCGTAGGCACCAGCCGCATCAGCGAACGGGTAGAAGGCATCCTCTTCGATACCCTGACGGACCACGCCCTGGACATCGCACAAATCGTCAACCGCAACGTTATCGTCATGAAAAACATCCAGAGTGTTATCGAGATAGTCAAGGGCAGCATCCTTTACCGCATCAATGGCCTGGGCCTGTTGGGCGATCCCAATGGCAAGACCACGATCGCCATCCTGAAAAAAACGGGCATCCTGGCCGAATTGTCTTCCCGGGTGGAGACCGACAACGTGCTCAAGGGGTCCAAACGCATCATCGTACGCCAGGGCAACATCTATATCGGCAAGGGGCGCAAGGACGGACGCAGCATCGTGGTGATCCCGGCCACATCCGAAGACCCCGCCGACGGCAACCGCATCCGCTATCTACTGCTGCTGAACATCGAATTCAAAACGAAAATTGCGCTGGAGAAAAAGATCCTGGCCTTGGGCGGAAAATACGAGCACATCAAAAACATCGTCCAAGAAAACAGTGTCCCCTGGGCCGACGACTACCTGGACGATGTGGCCGTGGACGACCTGTTCGGCCGCTCGGCGGAAAAGCTGGCCGAGGCGATGGTGGCACGCCGAAGCTGAAGACGGAGGCGCGAGGTCCGGGAACGATTCCCTCAATCGTTCGTCGGGCGCAGTACGAGAATCTGAAAGCTGTCCTAAAAAGAGTTCGTTACGACAAAGATTTTATACCAAGGTGGTTACCCGTTTAAGCGTACAATGTATTCAGTAAAAGAGAGGAATCCTATGAATTAGTTCAACTTGATGAACACAAGAACATGGGTTCAAGATTGGCTGCGTAGCACAGCTGATTCCAAACTCTGATTTTTCAAAAATCTATTTTTCGTAAACTCAGGTATAATATGAAAAATATTACAATATCGAAGCTAAAGAAATCCCTCTCTGGAAAATCTGAAAATGATTTATTAGAAGAGATAATCGTTTTATTTAAAAAAATTCCACAGGTAAAAGAATACTATACCCTTACATTTAGTGAGGAAGGTGAGGAACTAATACTGGGTAAATACAAAGAAATAATCACAAATGTATTCTTCCCGAAAAGAGGCTATGGAAAAGCAAGGTTGTCTGTCGCAAAAAAAGCAATCAATGATTTTAAAAAGATTTCAGATAAGCCTTCTTTATTAATAGACATAATGCTTCACTATGTTGAACAGGGAGTGAATTTTACAGATCAGTATGGTGATATAGATAGCCCTTTTTATATTAGCATGGAAAAAATGTTTGAAGAGGCGCTTCGGTTGTCAGAAAAGTATAATTTGTTGTCTTTTTTTAAGAAAAATTGTGAAGGAATTGTAAATGGGGCATGTGATGGCTGGGGATTTAAAGATAGCTTGTCTGAAACCTACGATGAGTTCTTTGACACTGACATAACAATCCAATAAAAGGGACGCGGAAAAGTGCGGCACTTCGTATCAGCACTTGGGCCGCACCCGTTATCGCAACATTAGCGCTCGAAATAAAAGAAAAGGATGAAAGCGAAAAATGGCAGTAAAACTATTTCCATCATCTTTTCGCTGAGGCTGTGGACTGGAACTGGATTTCTTTGAGAATACACACTTGACGAGGACTACATCAAACCCTTTGCGCTTGCACCGGGGAGATACGTCAATGTCTCCGTGACCGACACCGGGGTGGGGATGGATGCTGCGACCCGGGAGAAGATCTTCGGCCCCTTTTTTACTACCAGGGATGTGGGGCAAGGCTCGGGGCTGGGTCTTGCGTCGGTCTACGGTATCATCAAGAACCACGGCGGCTTCATCAACGTTTACAGCGAAAAGGGAGAGGG
>DEIP01000143.1:14034-15314 GCA_002352605.1 Desulfobacteraceae bacterium UBA2771
CTGCCATGAGATTCAGAACGGCCATGGAACGCTCCTCCTTGTGGACGATGAGGACATGATTATCAAGGTGGGGCAAGGCATGCTGGAAAAGCTGGGCTATCGGGTCCTCACCGCAAAGAGCGGCCAAGAGGCGCTTGATCTGTACGAAAAACAAAAGGATGCGATCGACCTCGTCATCTTGGACATGATCATGCCGGACATGGGAGGCGGTGAAACGTTCGATCTACTGAAAGCGATCGATGGGAATGTCGGGGTACTCCTTTCCAGCGGGTACAGCATCAGCGGTCAGGCCAAAGAGATCCTTGATCGGGGGTGCATAGGGTTTATCCAGAAGCCGTTTTCCATTTCCCAGGCAGAAACAGCACTTAGATATACTTCATTTTTCGGATCGGCAAAAGTGCCAATTGCCTTAGGGGACAGTTCTTTACTACCTTTAATCATCCATAGAAAAGTGCAGGTGTCGAGTAAAAGTTTCACGAGTCTTCGCCATTAAAAGCAGCGTAAGCGTCCTATAAACCCCATCTTCACAAACCATAATTTTACTGCCATTATAGGTTCCACGATAGACAAGGGCGGCGGGTTCCGGGTTTGTTCACTCTTCGCTATCCGCCCCCGGTACCTTGTTTGCTTCACTTTTCTGTCCAGGCAATGAGACTGAAGCTATCTCATCTCCCCAGGTGTTTTACCTTCACGGACGGTATCCACCCCACCGTTTCTTACAAGGGAACATCCGGATCTTCCCAGTTCCCGAGCTACCCCTTTGAAAACATCCCCTGGTCTCAGACCCCGGTGGTGACTTGCACACTCGCCCTAGCGCATACAAGTCTGCTGCCTTCCACGTAGTTCAGCGTGTCGGATTTCGTCCTGCTTGGCGGGATTTATCCAAACGGACCACAATTATACATTTTTCGGGACTCAATATGCCAAACGGAAATGCCCTTGGGGTGCAGAGCCTGCAATCTTGCTCCATCCAGCTTCGGACTCCCGTTACCGGTTTTGCCCGTGGACTTCTCTAATGAGCTGTTGGCTAAGCTTTACTCAGGCAGGACTTACACCTGTTGGGTAACAATATCGAATTTCATCTACCTTCCGGCAGAATCCCAACGACTCGGATTTTGCTGGGCACGAGAACTGATTTGTTGTGTGCCGGGCAAGGCTCGGCTGCTAAATGGTGATGTTCGGTACTTTGACACAAGCATCGGGCAAAGTCCAGACCCAGCCTGACGGAGGCGAAGGGTAGCCAAAGGCACGGGTGTTGCAGCAATGCGCGCCTGAAGGAG
>DEIP01000181.1:0-3333 GCA_002352605.1 Desulfobacteraceae bacterium UBA2771
ATCCTTTATCAAAACTGCAACTGTCCAAATTCGGAAAATTCCTAAAGGTTAGACCTCGTTATTTCCACCCATTTTGAGGGCCAAAAAATGGACATTTCGCCGTATCAAAATAGTGCTCAATTGAACGGGCGGTAGATAACTATCTGATATTACTATCTGCCCGGAAATCGAGAGTGTCCAATCTTTATCTGAGAGCGTGTTTTTTTGTCTGAAACAACTGTATTCCCAGGGTATTTTGGACATGGATAATTTTTGATGTAACGAGGTCTGAACTTGTGGAATTATTTATTTTTATGATCCTTAATCCGGAATCCGGAACGTATTGAAGGGATCGGTATGTTGATTTTCAAATGCGGCTACCCCTTTCAGGCGATACGCCGTCGATTGACTTTGTTCAGATAGCTTGGTACACGCTTGGCCGACACAATGATATGAAATCAGGCATAGACCGTGTGAACCATGAGGACCGAGCCCCTTTTCAGGCATCCGAATATTGTTATCTCTCCGTGTAATTTTGGCCATGGGATCTTCACGACAAGGGGTCTTCCGGCCGATATGACCCTTGAGGAGTGTCCTTATCTTCGCATAGATGCCGACGAATGCGCCGGTGCCCTCGATGACTATGTCTTTAATCTGGAATCGGCGGAAGAAGGCGATGATTCGGATGTTTATTCGCTGGTACTCGGCTGGGGAAGCCTGTTCAACCATTCCTACCATCACAACACCGAATACTGGCATGATACAGACCGCGATCTGATTGTATTCCACACCATTAAGAAGGTGGCTGCCGGAAAACAGCTTTTCGTGAACTACGGAAAAGAGTGGTGGGAATCCAGGGAGATGAACCCTGATTAATCCCGATGTCGAAAAAACCTGAACACATCAACCCAATGGATATGAATCTTGTATCCGAATGGTACACGAGGGAAAAAGGACTAAAAAAAGGGCCCGCAATTATCTTGAAAACCCTTGAGTGTGTTTAATTTTTCTGGTCGGGGCGAGAGGATTTGAACCTCCGACCCCTTGAACCCCATTCAAGTGCGCTACCAGACTGCGCTACGCCCCGACAAGAAAGCAGACCCTTAGCACCATCATCAAGCGCTGTCAAGGAGGCAAAATAAAAAAATGAACCCCTGGAACCATTCTGAAACGACGTTGCCCCGGGCCTTGAAACCCGGTGATTCCCTCGGTATCGTCGCACCGGCCAGCCCATTTGACCAAAAAGCATTTGGTGCCGGCATTCGGGTCCTGGAATCCATGGGCTTCAACTTGGTCATTCCGGCGGATATTTTCGAAAAACACCATTATCTGGCCGGTTCGGACCGGTGCCGGGCGGATCTGTTGAATCGGTTGTTTGCCGATCCGCGCATTGACGGCATCATCTGTGCCCGCGGGGGATATGGTGCCATGCGCATCCTGCCGCTGCTGGATGCGGAGGCCATATCCCGCCATCCCAAAGTGTTTATCGGATTCAGCGATATCACCGCCCTGCTGGCTTTTCTGGTGGCGCGTTGCCGCATGGTGGTCTTTCACGGCCCTACGGTTATCACCTTGGGAAATGGCGATTCCTCGACCCGGGACCATTGCTTTTCAGTGCTGACAAATCCGGCGCCGTTGTCTATAGCTGCTTCCTCGGGCCGTGTGCTTCAAGCCGGAAGCGCCAGCGGACCGTTTCTATGCGGTAACTTGACCCTGTTATGTCACCTGACGGGCACGCCGTTTGAGCCGGATTTCGGCGGCCGCATTCTGCTGATCGAAGACCAGGGGGAGGCGCCTTATCGCGTGGACCGTATGCTGACCCAGATGATGATGGCCGGCTGTTTCGACAGGCTGGCCGGATTGGCGCTGGGGTCGTTTACCAACTGCGGGTCCACCGATGCGGTTCACCGGATCGTTGCCGACCGGCTTGGCGGGCTGAATATTCCCATCCTGGCCGGATTTGACGTGGGCCACGCGGCGGTCAACATGACGCTGCCGCTGGGCCTGCCTGTGGGGCTGGATACTGATTCCAGAACATTGACCTTCAATGGACCCGCCGTCCGCCGATGACTACCAGCCATGAGAAGTAATCCCGTTAACGATCTGATGCAAAAGGGCCTTCAGGAACATCTCTTTCCCGGAGCGGTGTTGCTGGTGGGAAAGGGCGATGCCCCGCTTTTTTTCAAGGCCTATGGCCAGGCCAACCTGTTTTCGGGCCGGCCCATGACCCGGGAAACCGTGTTTGATCTGGCATCGCTGACCAAACCCCTGGCCACAACACTGGCGGTGGCCAGACTGGTTGATCAGGAACGCATCGCATTGGACCGTCCGTTGGCAAAATGGTTGCCCACCTTGGCCGGCAGCGACAAAGCCACGATGACCGCCCGGCAGTTGCTTTGCCATCAAAGCGGGTTTCCCGCTCACCGCCTTTTTTATATGACGCTCAAATCCCTTGGGCCGAAGAAGCGAAAATCAGCGGTGCTGAACCTGCTGACGCATGTGCCGCTGTTGGGCCAACCAGGCAAAAGCAGCCTTTACAGCGACCTGGGCTTCATGCTGTTGTGCCGGCTGGTCGAAGCGGTGGCCGGATGTCCCATGAATCAGTTTTTAAAGGCTGAGATTTATGATCCCATGGGCGTAACCGATCTCTTTTTCGTGGATCTCACCGGCCGCCAGCGGCCCGATGGGCCCTATGCCGCCACCGAGCTTTGTCCGTTGCGCAACCGGTTGCTGGTCGGCGAGGTGCATGACGACAATGCCTGGTTTTCCGGCGGCATCGATGGGCATGCCGGCCTGTTCGGCACGGCCGAGGCGGTTTTTCGGCTCCTTCGATCTCTGGTCGCGGACCTTCACGGGCTTGGGTCACCGGCGGTCTTTTCACGGCAAATTCTCTCCGAAATGTTTTTCGGGATCGAGACAAACCCCTTGCCGCTGGGATTTGACCGCCCGGCGGTGCTAAACTCCAGCGCGGGGCGTTATTTTTCCGCCAATAGTGTGGGGCATCTGGGATTTACCGGGGTCTCTTTCTGGATGGATCTGAATAAAGATTTCACGATTATCCTGCTCACCAACCGGGTGCATCCCTTTCGCTGGAATAACCGGCTGAGTCAATTCCGTCCAAAAATCCACGATCGGGTCATGGAACATTTTGAAATCTTACCGGATTAAAGCTGATTTAACAAATCAAGTCTTGAAATCAATAGTGTTTTCTGGTACCCGTTCGGTTGGTTCCTTATGCTGCGCATAAAAGGCCGGTCCGGCTGCCGTTGCCCCTGTGCTAAGGATTGGGGACGAAATAAAGTGAGCGAAAATTGCGAAGAATATCCGTTTGTATTCAAGGCACATCAACGGTTG
>DEIP01000181.1:3381-6110 GCA_002352605.1 Desulfobacteraceae bacterium UBA2771
TTTATAAAGTTCACGATCCTAAGTCATGTTCGGCGGCATTGCGATTAAAACTGAAAAAGAGGCGGCATGAACTTTATCGATTCTATTTTGGGTGTCTTTTCCAGCGACCTGGCCATCGATTTGGGTACGGCCAATACCCTGGTGTACGTTAAAGGCAAGGGCATCGTTCTCAGTGAGCCCTCCGTGGTTGCCGTGCGAACGGACAACCGCACCAAAAACCGGGTGTTGGCAGTGGGTATGGAAGCCAAGAACATGCTGGGTCGCACGCCGGGAAATATCGTGGCCATCCGCCCCATGCGCGACGGCGTGATCGCCGATTTTGAAGTGACCGAGGCCATGCTGCGCCATTTCATCCACAAGGTTCACAACCGACGGACCTTCGTCCGGCCGCGCATTATCATCGCCGTGCCCTCGGGCATCACCCAGGTGGAAAAGCGCGCCGTTCGTGAGTCGGCGGAATCTGCCGGCGCCCGCGAAGTGTTTCTTATCGAGGAGCCTATGGCGGCTGCCATCGGCGCCGACCTGCCCATCACCGAGCCCACCTGCAACATGGTGGTGGATATCGGAGGCGGCACCACCGAAGTGGCGGTCATCTCCCTGGCCGGCATCGTTTACAGCCGCTCCCTGCGGGTGGCCGGCGACAAGATGGACGAGGCCATCATCCAGTACGTCAAGCGCAAATACAACCTGCTTATCGGTGAGCGAACGGCTGAGATCATCAAAACCAGCATCGGCAACGCCTACCCCGATCCCAACAAGGTCGTGACATTAGAGGTCAAGGGGCGCGACTTGGTCACCGGCATCCCCAAGATCCTGGCCATCGATTCCGAGGAGATCCGGGAAGCCATTTCCGAACAAATTGAAGCCATCGTGGAAACGGTGAAGATTGCCCTCGAACAGACACCGCCGGAACTGGCCGCCGATATCGTGGATCGGGGCATTGTGCTGACCGGCGGCGGAGCCTTGCTGAAGAATTTGGACAAACTGCTCAGAGAGGAGAGTGGGCTTCCCATCACGGTCACCGAAGATCCGCTGGCCACTGTGGCACTGGGTTCCGGCAAAACGCTGGACAACCTGGATATCCTTAAACAGGTCATCATCCTTTAGCGGCCCCCATGTTTTCCAAAAGGATGATTCTGGTCGCCGTGGTAATCGTTTTAATTGCGGTGAATATCATCCTCCTGACCATAACCAGCAAACATAGCCAGACCCCTTCCGGTTTGGGCCGGGGGGCGCTGGTCGTTGTTTCTCCCTTCCAGAAGCAGTTCAACAATTTCGTTCAGTCCGTCAAGGGCATATGGAATCAATACTTCTATCTGGTCTTTACGGCCAAGGAAAACCAGCGACTGAAAAAGGCCCTGGCGAAAAGCATGCGGCAACTCAACCGTTGCGCCGAAAGCGAACTGGCCAACGACCGACTTCGTCACCTCTTAGGTTTTGAAGAAGAGGTCCCATGGCCGATGATAGCCGCCCGGGTGGTGGGCAAGGACCCGTCGCCCTGGTCGAAGACCGTTATCGTGGACAAAGGAACCGAAGACGGCGTGCGGCAGGGTGCCCCCGTGGTAATCCCCGAGGGGATAGCCGGCGTGGTTGTCGAGGCGTCGCACCGGTATGCCAAGGTACTTCTGCTGATTGATCCCAACAGTGCCGTCGACGCCCTGGTGCAACAAACCCGTGCGCGGGGCATTGTCAAAGGCGGTGGTGCCGACTACTGCGTATTCAACTACGTCCTTCGGAAACATGAGATCGGCGTGGGGGACACGGTGGTCTCTTCGGGCCTCGACGGGGTGTTTCCAAAGGGTCTTCGGGTGGGGCGTATTGCCGAAATTGTTCGACTGAACGCCGGCATCTTCCAGAAAGTGTCGGTCACCCCGTACGTGGATTTCGAAATCCTCGAAGAGGTGTTTATCATCTCTAAACCGGCGTTCGAAAGTCTTCCCGAGGAACCATGATAACCGGTTATCATCTGCTGGTCTGCCTGTTTCTGATTATTTTTCAGACCACGATGATGGCGGGCGTTCCGGCGTATCTGTATGACCTGCTTGGCCCCTTCATGGTCTATCTTGGCGTCCACCGCCGGCCACGGGAGGCGATTCCTATCCTGGCGCTTGCCGGCCTGGCCATGGATGGCATCTCCGGCGGTGTGTTCGGCGTTCACCTCACCGCCTATCTATGGATTTATGTGGGTGTACGCTGGGCCATCCAATTTTTGCATGTGG
The DNA here is from genome assembly GCA_002352605.1 of Desulfobacteraceae bacterium UBA2771. Taxonomy (GTDB): domain Bacteria; phylum Desulfobacterota; class Desulfobacteria; order Desulfobacterales; family Desulfosarcinaceae; genus Desulfosarcina. Next base: position 5,601 of record DEIP01000181.1, read on the forward strand.
GCAATGTGATTTTGCTGCCGTTGCTGGTCACGGCCGGGGTGGCGTTTGAGAGTTTGGTGGTGGCCTTCTCCGCCGTGGTGCTGGCGTCATCGACCTGGCCGGTGGGTTCCATGCTCTCCGTTGTCTCCGGGCAGGTATTGTGGGGCGCGCTTACCGGTCCCTTCCTGATGCTCTTTTTCATCCGTGGACAGCGTGTCGTCGATCGGGCCAGAACATCCGTTTTGACGGAAAAAGACACATTGAGGACCCATTGACCGACTACCTGAACAATGTGGACAGCGACTGGTTCAGCGGGCGGCTTAGCGTCACCCTGGGCTTGGTCCTTACGGTCTTTGTGGTGCTGATTGTCCGACTGTTTTTCCTTCAGGTGATCGACGGTGAGGAACTTCGACGGTTGTCGGAAATTAATAGCATCCGATTGAAAAGTGTGGATGCGCCCCGTGGGCTGATTTATGATACCCATGACCGCCTGATGGCGGACAACCGGCCTTCCTATGACTTGAGTATCAT
>DEIP01000181.1:6168-14569 GCA_002352605.1 Desulfobacteraceae bacterium UBA2771
AAGGGGACCCGGGCCTACCAACCTGTGCTGCTTAAGCCCGATATCAGTCGCGATGCACTGGCGGCCATCGAGGTGAACCGGTGGGACCTGCCCGGAATTGTTGTGGACGTCTCGCCTAGAAGGGATTATATTTTCACTCCCAGTTCGGCCCATATTCTGGGATATATGGGGGAGATCGGTGTCGAAGATCTGAAAAAAGGGATCTACGGTGACTGTAAAGCAGGTGATTTTATTGGAAAGTACGGCATCGAAAGGGCAAGGGAACACTGGCTTCGTGGTAAGCGTGGCGGCCAGCAGGTGGAGGTCAACGCCACCGGTCAGGTGGTCCGGGTGCTCAATACCGTGGATGCGACCCCCGGCCACAATATCGTCTTGTCTGTCGACCGATCCCTCCAACTTACCGCGGAGCAGTTGCTAACGGACCAGGCGGGAGCGGCCGTGGCGGTGGATCCGTCTACCGGTCAGATCCTGGCCATGGCATCGAGTCCCTCCTTCGACCAGAATGCCTTCATCTCCGGCATGTCCCATGAAACTTGGAACGCGCTGGTATCGGATCCCTTGCATCCCCTTGAAAACAAGGCCATCCAGGGTGAATATCCGCCCGCCTCCACTTACAAGATTATCGCTGCGGCGGCCGGGCTCGAAGAGGGCGTTATCGATGAGCACACCTCGTTTTTCTGTCCCGGGTTTCTCAAGTTCGGCAATCGCACCTATCGATGCTGGAAGAAGTGGGGACATGGGGAGGTGGATATCATCAAGGCCTTGAGCGAATCCTGCGATGTTTACTTTTATAAGGTGGGACAGGAGCTTGGCGTAGACCGCTTGGCCTGGTACGCCAGGGCCTTTGGTCTGGGTGTGCCCACCGGTTTGGACATGGATCATGAAGGGGGCGGCTTGGTACCCACCGCCCAGTGGAAGAAAAAGCGGACGGGCATTGCATGGCAAAAAGGAGAGACCCTGTCCATCGTGATCGGACAGGGGTTCAATCTGACTACCCCTTTGCAAATGGCCATGGTGGTGGCTGCCGTCGGCAACGGTGGCACACGCTATCGGCCCCAGATCGTCAAAACCATCCGGACCGCGGACGGGAAGACTATTTATGAGAGTGTTCCCGAAGTCGCAGGAAGGCTGCCGATCAGCGAAAAAAACTTGGGGATCGTCAGGGAAGGGCTGTTCAAGACCGTCAACGATCGGCACGGGACGGCCTGGCGCAGCCGGCTGGAGGGCGTGGCCATGTGCGGCAAGACCGGGACCGCCCAGGTCGTGGGACGGCGGGAGGATGACACCGATGGTGACGGTGCCGGCGATCCGATCAAGGATCACGCCTGGTTCGTGGCCTATGCGCCCCGGGAGGATCCCAGGATTGCCGTGGCGGTAATTGTCGAGCACGGGGAACATGGATCCAGTACCGCTGCGCCGGTGGCGGCCGAAATGATCCGGTTTTATCTGTCCGGTGGGAAACCAGAAGTCGATGCATCTATAGCGGCAACCCGGACGACCCCCGACGAAGGGGGCTAAACCGCGACAGTGAGGGGATTGTCCGTTGCATGCACCGGGCAATACGGGCGAACTGAAAACAGATAGAACCCTTTTGTTGAAGCACCTGACGGCTTGCCGCGGGAGCTTCAACTGTTGGCATATCCACGACAGCCGGAATTTTACGGAATAGGAAGCCATGTTTGACCGACGATTGCTGCAATGTTTTGACTGGGGGCTGCTGGTGCTCACGTTGTCTATCGGCGCCGTGGGTCTGGTGGCCCTGTACAGTGCGGTATCCGCCGGTGCGATCGAACCGGATATCACACTGTTTAAAAAACAGCTGATTTGGTACGGCGGTGGCACAGGGGTCATGGTCTTCTGTTTTCTTTTTGACTACAAGCAGTTCGAACGGTTTGCCAACTTGATCTACCTGACATCCGTAGGCACATTAACGGCGGTGCTGTTTTTTGGCAAGTATGTGGGCGGATCCCGGCGCTGGCTTCATTTTGGGCCTTTTTCCCTTCAACCCTCCGAAATGGCCAAGGTTGCCGTCATCATCGTTCTGGCCCACTATTATGCCAAACTGATCAACACCGAAGGGCTCACCCTACGGGACCTGATGGTCCCTGCTCTTCTGACTGCGGTGCCCTTTGCCCTGATCGTTCGCCAGCCGGATCTGGGCACGGCCATGGTGATTGCGCTGATTGCCGGAGCCATGACTCTTTTTGCCAAAATCGAGCGCAGAACCTTCGGTTGGCTGGTGGCCACCTTCGCCATGCTTGTACCGTTGGTCTGGTTTTTTCTGCGCGGCTACCAGAAACAGCGAATCCTGACATTTTTGGATCCGGACCGGGATCCGCTGGGGGCCGGTTATCATGTTATCCAATCCAAAATTGCCATCGGATCGGGGATGCTCACGGGAAAAGGGTTTTTAAAGGGGACCCAAAACGCCCTCTCTTTTTTACCGGAACAGCATACCGATTTCATCTTCTCTGTGATAGCTGAAGAGTGGGGGCTGATGGGGGCATTGATGGTGATCATCCTGTTTTTATTTATTATCGCCTGGGGACTGCGTATTGCCGGCCGATGTCGGGATCCTTTCGGCACCATCTTGTCCGTTGGGGTGACCGCCATGATTGCCTGGCAGGTATTTATCAACATCGGGATGGTCATGGGGCTCATGCCGGTGGTGGGGGTGACCCTGCCATTTGTGAGCTACGGTGGGTCCTCGATTATTACCATGATGATGGGCATCGGTCTGCTCATGAATGTGAGCATGCGCCGATTCAAATTTGAATAGCCGCCACCGTCGGTCATCCTGGTCGACGTATGCAAACGTGTTATTCAATCGAAAAAAAGGGGAGACGATGAAAAAAAAGGAGTCTGTGGACCATATCTCCACCCTGTTGGGTTTGGGGACCACCATCGATGGAACCCTGGCTTTTAAAGACACGATCCGACTGGATGGTGCGGTCAATGGGAAAATATTTTCGGAGAAGGGCACGCTGATTGTCGGCGAACGTGCGGTGTTGGAGGCACAGATCAGTGTGGGAACCGCCATTGTCAAGGGGACCGTCAATGGTCATATCCAAGCGGCGGATCGGATTGAAATCTATCCGCCGGCCAAAATCAGCGGGGATATCCAGGCACCGATCGTTTCCATTGAAACCGGTGTTTTCTTTAATGGAAATTGCAGCATGAGCAAGCCTGAACCCCCGCCGGTTGAAAAAAAAACGATGGATCAAAAGGCCGATGAAAAGAAATCCGGATGATGGGTTGTTAAAAAACCTTTGACATTTTAGCCACGCTGATGGTATAGACCGCCGCAGCTCGCGCATTCCGTAAGTTATATCATTCACAGACAATATGATTTTTTAAGAACATTTAATCCTACTTGAACGGAGGCACTTAGATGGTAAGCGTCGATGGGTCCATAGTGGTGCAGATCGTTAATTTCCTGTTGTTGATTTGGGTTTTGAATATGGTGCTTTACAAGCCCATCCGAAAAATCCTGCTGGATCGAAAAGATAAAGTGACCGGACTCCAGTCGGATATCGACGGCTCCGCCGATCAGGTGATGGCAAAGGAGACCGCCTATGCCGATGGCATCCGTCAGGCGCGGGCCTCCGGGCAGAAGGAAAAGGAAACGCTGATGCAGGCTGCCGAAGAGGAGGAAAAGGCGATCATCGGCAAGATCAACGCGTCCGTCCAGGTCGAACTCGAGGCGGTCAAGGAAAAAATTGCCCAGGAGATGGGCACCGTTAAAACCGCGCTTGAATCAGAAATTGATGCATTTGCAGATGCGATTGGACAAAAAATATTGGGGAGGGTGGCTTAATGAAAGTTCCAATTTTCAACGGGAGGCGCAGTCGTGCCCGGTGGCCGTTGCCGATGGCAATAGCCGCGCTTCTTTTATTTGGGGGCACCATCGGCTTGGCGTCCTCCGGTGGGGGACACGACGAAGTGGTTGCCAAGGGATGGGTGGCAACTGATACCTATCGGGTGATGAATTTTTCCGTGTTGGCAATCGGACTCTTTCTGGTTCTCAAAAAGCCGGTTTCCAAGGCATTGGGCGGTCGGATCCAGGGTATTAAAGAGCAACTGGAGGAACTGGAGGAGAAGAAAAAGGCGGCGGAAGCCAAGCTGCTCGAATACGATGCCAAAATGGCCGCGTTGGGAAAAGAAGCGGAAACCATGCTGGCTGAGTACGTCAAGCAGGGGGAAGACGCCAAGGCCAGGATTCTGGAGGAAGCCGAGGCCGCCGCTGAGAAACTGAAAGAGCAGGCCGGTAAGAATATCGAATATGAATTCTTGCAGGCCAAAGCTGAACTCAAGGAGCAAATTGTGGAAAAGGCCCTGGCAAAGGCCGAGGCGATCATCAAGGAAAAGATCAATTCGGAAGATCAGGAAAAACTGGTGGATGAATATTTAGAGAAGGTGGTGGCATAGTGAAGAATCTGGCGATTGCAAGGCGGTACGCCAAAGCGCTTCTACTGATCGGCAAAGAGGATAGACAGATCGACACTTACCGGGAAGAACTGGGGGCTTTCGCAAATCTGATCGAGCGGGAAAAGGGCCTTCGGCAGGTGCTGGTCAATCCGCTCTACGACGCGGATGGTCGCAAAAAGGTCATGACGCGCGTGATCGATAATCTGAAACTTTCTCAAGCCATGACCACATTCCTCCTGTTTCTATTCGATAAAGGGCGGGTCGGGTTTTTGGGAAACATCAACGACTTTTTTCAAAAGTTTGCCGATGAGCTCAAAGGCGTTGCTCGTGCCAGCCTGGTTTCGGCAACGGCACTTTCATCCGAAACCATTGATAAAATTCGGTCAGGCCTGTCTGAACGGACAGGTAAGGATATCATTCTGGAGGTTGAGCAGGATTCGAAATTGATCGGCGGAATTGTGACCCGCATCGGCGATCTGGTTCTGGACGGCAGCGTGAGGACGCAGCTGCTCAATATGAGAGAATCTTTAAAAAGGGGTGAGCGTGTCTAATGGAACTAAGAGCTGAAGAAATAAGTCAGATTATCAAAGAGCAGATCACGGATTACGACAAGAAGATTGAACTGAGCGAAACCGGTGTCGTCCTTTCAGTGGGCGACGGCATTGCGCGGGTGTACGGCCTTGAAAACGTCATGGCACTCGAATTGGTGGAGTTTTCCGGGGGTGTCCTTGGCCTGGTACTCAACCTGGAAGAGGATAACGTGGGTATCGCCATCATGGGCGAGGACATCGGCATCAAAGAGGGCGACATGGTCAAACGGACCGGTAAGATTGCCCAGGTGCCGGTCGGTGAGGCTGTGCTTGGCCGCGTGCTTTCCGGCGTGGGTGAGCCCCTTGACGGCAAGGGTGCCATCGATACTAAGGATTACAGCCGCGTGGAAGTGGTGGCCCCCGGTGTTATCGCCCGAAAATCGGTTCACGAACCCTGCTACACCGGCCTGAAGGCCATTGACGCCATGACCCCCGTGGGAAAGGGGCAGCGCGAGCTGATTATCGGCGACCGCCAGATCGGTAAGACCGCGGTGGCCGTTGATGCCATCCTGGCCCAGAAGAACACAGATGTTTTCTGTATTTACGTAGCCTGCGGCCAGAAAAAATCAACCGTTGCCCAGGTGGCCGCCGTTCTTGAAAGAGAAGGGGCCATGGAATACACCATCATCGTTGCCGCCTGTGCCTCCGACCCGGCGACCCTTCAGTATCTGGCCCCTTACGTCGGCTGCGCCATGGGTGAATATTTCCGGGACAAAGGCCAGCACGCCCTGATCATTTACGATGATCTTTCCAAGCAGGCGGCTTCCTACCGGCAGGTCTCCCTGCTGCTCAGACGGCCGCCGGGACGTGAAGCCTACCCCGGCGATATTTTCTACAACCACTCCAGACTGCTGGAACGTTCCGCCAAACTCAGCGACGAACTTGGCGCCGGTTCGCTTACCGCCCTGCCAATCATCGAAACCCAGGCCGGCGACGTCTCCGCCTACATCCCGACCAACGTGATTTCCATTACCGACGGTCAGATATATCTGGAACCGAGCCTGTTCTTTGCGGGTGTGCGACCGGCCATCAACGTCGGGCTTTCGGTATCCCGCGTCGGCGGCGCCGCTCAGACAAAGGCCATGAAGAAAGTGGCCGGTACCCTGCGTCTGGACATGGCCCAGTTTCGTGAGTTGGAGGCATTCGCCGCCTTCGGAAGCGACCTGGATGCGGCCACGCAGCGGCAGCTTACCCGTGGCGAGCGTCTGGTGCAGGTGCTCAAACAGCCCCAGTACCAGCCCCTGTCTCATGAAAAGCAGGTGACCATCCTGTTCGCGGCGACCCGTGGGTATCTGGACCCGTTCCCCGCAGACGTTGTGGCCAAATACGAAGCCGGCCTCTACCCCTTCGTTGAAGACCGGTATCCGAAGATCTTTTCCAAACTGGAAGAGGCGCAGGATATTACCGACGAGATCGAAGATCTGTTAAAAACCGCTTTAGACGAATACGGTGAAGAATTTAAAGACACCATCAAGTAAGGCTGCGCTAAAACTGCTGAACTTAAGACCACATGCGATAAGGACGTAAGCTTTATGCCATCATTAAAGGATGTCCAATTAAAAATACAGGGTGTCAAGAAGACCAAGCAGATCACCAAAGCCATGAACATGGTGGCCACCTCGCGGTTGCGTGGTGCGCAGGGGGCGATGGACGGATTTCGCCCCTATGCCGAGAAATTTTCTGAAGTCCTTGGCAGTCTGGCGGAAAAGGCAGGAGAGGAAGCCAGCCCCCTGCTGATCCCCAAAGAAGAAGTAAAGAAGATCCACATCGTGTTGTGCACGTCGGATCGGGGGTTGTGCGGCGGCTTCAATATCAACATCATCGATGGGTCCAAAGACCACATTAAAAAAAATCCAATCGAAGGTGCCGAATATTCTTTTACCTGCTTCGGCAAGAAGGGGCGGGGCTGGTGCCGGAAGGAACAATATGCTATCGCCGATGAGCATCTTGGGGTCGTTGGCAGTAAGTTCGGCTTTAACATAGCTTCCACCACCGGTAAAAAGCTGGTGGACGGTTTTCTCGACGGTCAATACGACGAGGTCTATATCGTCTATTCCGAATTTGTGAGCATGGCCAAGCAACTCCCGGTGATCCAGAAGCTGTTGCCCATTCCACCGATCGAGAAAGATGAATCGGATGAAGGCGATTCTGAGGGGTACCAGGCCGAACATATCTGCGAACCATCGCCGGAGGCGCTCCTCGGAGATCTTTTGCCGCGCAACGTATACGTTCAGATCTACCGGGCCCTGCTGGAAACATCCACCAGTGAACATGCCGCCCGGATGACCGCTATGGATAACGCCACCAAGGCGTGCAACGATATGATCGACAATTTGACCCTCGCATACAACAAAGCCCGGCAGGCAGCCATTACAGCGGATTTGATGGATATTGTCGGCGGCGCCGAGGCCCTCAAAGGTTAAAACACATTTTAGGAGACTGTAAATGGCACAGAATATTGGAAAAATCACGCAGGTTATGGGACCTGTCGTGGACGTGGAGTTTGAACAGGGGCAGTTGCCGAATATCCTTACCGCGCTGTTGATCACCAACCCGTCCATCAGTGACGAAGAAGACAACTTGGTGATCGAGGTAGCCCAGCACCTCGGTGATAACGTGGTGCGTACCATCGCCATGGACGTTACCGATGGTCTGGTACGCGGCATGGCTGTTAAAGACACCGGTTCACCCATTATGATGCCCGTTGGCGAAGCCAGCCTGGGCCGCGTGCTCAACGTCGTGGGGCGCCCGGTGGACGGCCTGGGACCGGTCAGTCAGGAAAAGATGTTGCCTATCCACCGCCCGGCACCTTCTTTTACCGAGCAGGACACGGAAGTCCGCGTGCTGGAGACCGGCGTCAAGGTGATCGACCTGCTGGTGCCCTTTCCCCGTGGCGGCAAAATGGGGATGTTCGGTGGCGCCGGTGTCGGCAAGACCGTTATCATGATGGAGATGGTCAACAACATCGCCATGCAGCACGGTGGTATTTCCGTGTTTGCCGGTGTGGGTGAGCGTACCCGTGAAGGCAACGACCTCTACCATGAAATGAAGGACTCCGGCGTACTGCCCAAAGCGGCCTTGATATACGGGCAGATGACCGAACCGCCGGGAGCCCGCGCACGGGTGGCGCTTTCCGCCCTTACCTGTGCTGAATATTTTCGGGACGAGGAAGGTCAGGATGTACTGATTTTCATCGACAATATCTTCCGGTTCACCCAGGCCGGTTCCGAGGTGTCTGCCCTGCTCGGCCGCATGCCTTCCGCGGTTGGTTATCAGCCCACGCTGGCGGTCGACCTTGGTGGCCTCCAAGAGCGGATTACCTCCACGAATAAAGGCTCCATTACGGCTGTTCAGTGCGTCTATGTGCCTGCGGATGACCTGAC
>DEIP01000191.1:0-7570 GCA_002352605.1 Desulfobacteraceae bacterium UBA2771
TTATTTTTGCGCGAACCCTAAATATCGAGCATGCTTACTTCCAATGCATTATTTTGAATGAAATCCCGTCTGGGTTCCACTTCATCACCCATCAAAATCGTAAAAATTTCATCAGATTCAACCGCATCTTCCACGGTCACTTTAAGCAGGTTGCGCCTATCCGGATGCATGGTGGTCTGCCACAACTGCTCGGGATTCATTTCACCAAGACCTTTATAACGCTGTATATTGATACCTTTTTTTCCGTCTTCAAGCAGATATTGCAGAAGTTTTCGCTTATCGTCCATGACAACCGGTTCGTCATCTCGATCTTTGGTGTAGACTTCGAAGGGAGGAATATCATTAATTTTCAATTTTTTATTCAAAATATAACATTTTTGAAAATCCGAAGAATATACCAAATTTCTACCTATGGCGATGGTCTGTTTATAGTTATCCTTGTCCGAAGATTTAACAATGAGTTCAAACATATCATCTTCTTCATTCCAGGATAAAGATTCCGTAATATACCCGTTTGCCTCAATTTTATCTTTAAAAAAGGACATCTTGTCCGAGTCCTTCAGAAAGGATTTATCCTGAACTTCAGCCCTAATCAGCATCTCTATAATCAAAGGATCAAATCCTCGGTTTTCTAACTTTGTTATTGCTGATTCATACTCACTCAAATCAGATAAAAGAATGAAAAGATTCTGATTTGAAATCATTTTTTCGTCTTTAACTATTTTTACCTGCTTTCTTTCACATATTTTATTAAGGATAAAATCGTTAAATTCTTTTTCATCCTTCATATAAGATTCGCTTTTTCCCTTACCTATTTTGAAAAGCGGCGGTTGGGCAATATACAAATACCCCTTGTCCACCAGTTCGGGCATTTGACGATAAAAAAAGGTGAGCAGCAGCGTCCGAATATGGGAACCATCCACATCCGCATCAGTCATTATAATTATCTTGTGATACCGGATCTTATCAATGTTGTACTCTTCTTTCCCAACGCCGGTACCGAGAGCGGTGATGATGTTTTTGATTTCTTCGCTTCGAAGAATTTTATCAAACCGCGCCTTCTCCACATTCAAGATTTTGCCTTTCAATGGCAAAATCGCCTGAAATTTTCTATCCCTACCCTGCTTGGCGGATCCACCTGCTGAATCCCCTTCAACCAGAAATAGTTCCCGCAAGGCCGGATCGGATAACTGGCAATCGGCTAATTTACCAGGAAGGGTAGAGTCAATCAGTGCACCCTTGTTTCTAGCCATATCCCGCGCCCGCTTGGCAGCATCCCGCGCCCTTGCAGCATCAATGGCCTTTTCCAATATTTTTCGTGATACGGCGGGGTTTTCTTCCATAAAAGCACTGAGCTTTTCATTGACCAACGATTCTACCAACCCTTTGACTTCACTGTTACCCAGTTTTGTTTTGGTTTGCCCTTCAAACTGGGGCGACTTAATTTTTATGCTGATGATGGCCGTCAACCCTTCGCGAACATCATCTCCGCTAATTTTAGCGGACATATTTTTAGGCAAATTGCCGTTTACGGCGTATTGGTTGATGCTTCGGGTCAAGGCCGCCTTGAATCCGATCAGGTGAAAGCCACCCTCCACTGTATTGATATTATTTGCAAAAGAAAAAATTTTTTCTTTATAGGTGCCGTTATATTGAATGGCGACTTCAATTTTGACGTCATTTCGAAAACCTTCAATAAAAACCGGTTCATGAAGAACGGTGTGCCGTTTATTCAAATACGCGACAAATGAAACAATGCCGCCCTCGTAACAATAGGTTTCGGTTTTGTCAAAGCGCTCATCTTCAATTAAAATACTGACCCCCTTATTGAGGAAGGCCAGTTCTCTGAGACGGCGGGACAAAATATCGTAGTTGAATTCGGATACATTGAAAATCGTATCGTCGGGAACAAAATGAATTCGGGTTCCTCTTTTTTCGGTTTCACCAATCACTTTCAATTCGCTGGTTTTCAATCCCCGCTCATAGTTTTGATAATATATTTTTTCCTTTGCATATATTTCCACTTCAAAATATTTAGACAGGGCATTTACCACACTGACCCCAACCCCGTGGAGCCCGCCGGACACCTTATAGCTGTCATTGTCGAACTTTCCCCCGGCATGCAGTTTGGTAAGCACCACTTCCACCGCCGGGATATTTTCCGTCCGGTGGATGTCGACGGGAATACCTCTGCCATCGTCTTCCACGCTGATGCTGTTGTCCGTATGAATGGTCACACGGATATTTTCACAATATCCAGCCATGGCCTCATCGATACTGTTGTCCACCACTTCGTAAACAAGGTGGTGGAGACCGGCCACATCCACGTTTCCAATATACATGGAAGGCCGCAACCGAACCGGTTCAAGCCCTTCTAAAACATCTATACTGTCTGCATCGTAATTGTCGTTCATATTTTATTAAATTCTCATTGGCATAATAACACTGATAAATGTTTCATCCGCATCCCCTTCAATAATACAGGGAAGTCTGCTGTCTACAATATTGAGAATAACATTATCATCATCAACAACGCTAAGGGTGTCCAAAAAAAACTTGGGATTAAAGGACGCTTCTATAGCATTTCCGGAAAATTCTATTTCCGTCTCTTCCTTGGATTCACCGAAATCAGGATTGGTGGCGGTCACCACCAATTTATTGGCATCGAAAGTAAAAACAGCCCCTTTGTAATCGTCTGTGGCCAAGATGGACATCCGTTTGAGCATTTTTCCAAATTTTATTTTATCCAGTTTGATAATATGATCCTCGCCTTTGCTCAATATATCTTCATATTTTGGAAATTCTCCCTCCAGCATACGGATTATAATCGTCTCTTTTTCCTTTTTAACAATAAAATTGCTTTCCTTGATACCGACTTGAACATCACCTTCAATGTCTAAAAATTTGGCAACTTCATTTAATCCTTTCTTTGGAACAAGCACCCCCTCGCCGGTAAGAATCGTTTCCGATGATCGGTAAATATGATCAACCTTATTCAATCGGCTGCCGTCGGTGGAAATAAAACGAAGTCGATTGTCGTCTTTACCGTGGGAACGTTCGATGAAAACACCATTGATGTGTGCCCGTTTTTCATCACCGCTTGCCGAGATGATAACGGATCGATCAATCATCTTTTCGAGAATAGATGCGTCGACGGGAAAAAAATTCACTTCGGTGATATGGGGCGTCTCGGGAAAATCATCAGGATTCATGCCAACAATATGGTACTGAATCTTATCATTGCCAATTTCTATCCAACGATTTTCCACTTCATGGATAAGAATCTCCTCTGAAGGAAACTCCCGAAGAATTTCATATAATTTTTTTGAACTAACGGCTACTGCACCCTCTTTTTCTACGGATGCCGTATAAAATCCTTCAAATCCGGTTTCTAAGTCGGTGGCGGTTAGATAGATACCGTCGGAAACAACCCGAATCAAAATATTTTCGGTAATGGCAAGGTTACTCCGTCTTCCGGTCAGCCCTTGTATTTTCGATAGCACATTAACAATTTGGAATTTATTGATAATGAATTTCATATTATAATCCCTTTTAAATACATTGTTCTTGTATTAAGAGCCGACGAAAAGTTAATAACTCTTTAAATAGTTAATTTATTTATTTATATTTCAATTTTTGATGGTTTATAAATGGGTGAGCCGCGTTCTAATATCAGCCCTTTGTGACCATCAAAAACAAAATTGTCAATAACCGAAAAAATATTGACAAAATTTAACTATTGATATGTCGATAATATTCAGCGCTTATGCCTGTACCCATTTTTTTATTTTGGGAACGGTTTTTTCATTCCAGACAACCGTGGATCTAATTTTTAAGAAAGCATTAAAAAGGAGGTTGATCACATCAACCGCTTTTTCGTACAGGTAGGCTTTTTCAAGCATGATCCCTTCGATATCGTCTTTGGTTTCGACAGGTCCGGTTTCCGGTATTTTAAGACTTGAAAAACTAAGGCTTTCACCTTTCAGCGTGAATTTCCACTCCTGATTTTCCGTCTTATAGGAGAGGTTCATTTCAATCACCACGGCGCCTTTTCGAAGGGACAATAGCCCTTCTTCCAATCCGGCATCGTCGCCTTTGATGGTGATTATCTCACTGGCATCGTTGATGCTGTTTTCAAGGACAATTCGATTGCCGACATAAAGGGACGTGATGGTCTCATCCATGGTGCTGAAAAAATGCTGGTTGGTGTCGATGGTAAACCACAACCACGTCAAAAATTCATTTCCTATAAATTTATATCGGTTATATGCAACAGAGACATCTATCATCGGCGAAAATTTACTCCGTTAATCGGGTTGGGGTCAGTTGGGATATGGCATCTTTTTCCATATCGGACAATGTCGAAGTCAAAGCCGCCATGGTATAGGGAAACAGCCTTATTAACTTAAGATTAAAGGATTTGGTAAAAAGTGTTTCCAATTCTTCATTGGCACCTTTAAGGTTGGAAAAAAACCAAAGCGTGTTGGCTTCGTATTTCCAAATCAGATCATAAACATTAGGGGTTGCCGGAATTCTCAGATTTAAAATGTGAATAACATGATCCTTGATCTCTTTTTTTTCGGTTTTGCTTAAAAATTCACGGCCGCTGTTTTCCAGCTTTTTTTTAATTTCTAATGTATAGTGTTTTTGGATGATTTTTGAGGGAATCGATTTTTTATCGATGCGCATTGAAAAAACCAGATAGGTGCCGATGAGAAAAGGCGATCGGTCGAAATCGATGCTGAAAGGATCATTAAAACAGGACCAGCCAATCTCCTCATCCGAGGTTTCATTGTCTATTTCTTTAACGGCTTGTTTTTTCAATCCTTTAGCGACGGTTTCAAGAATCGGTTCCTGGAGTTTTCCTTCAACGTGATACTGGGTGATGGATGCGGAAGATGATAAAATACCCATTTTTAGATCCTGTGTACTGAATTTTATATAAATTTTTTAAAAACAGTTACATATAGCAGTTTATGTAACATTTTTCAATCTATTTTTAGATTAACGACAGGAATCGGAATAGAAATGGTTTGCTTGATATAATCAATGGCAAAAGATCCATTTTCTTGTCAGATAATCTGCGAACGATCCATAATCAACAGGAGATCGGCGTGGCCATACAAAAATTATTGATTATTGAAGACGAAACATCCGTGGCCAAACAGCTCAAATGGTCCCTCGGTCAGACATACGACATCACCATTGCCTCAGACGCACGGAAAGCCAAATCACTATTGGCGTCCAATGCCTACCCGGTGGCCACCCTCGATCTGGGTCTACCACCATCTCCCGACACCCCTGTGGAGGGATTAAGGTTGCTTGAGGAAATGGCCGAACTCGACTTTCCCGCCAAAATTATCGTGATTACCGGAAATGCCGAACAGGATACCGCGCTTAAAGCGGTGGCTCTCGGCGCCGACGATTTTTGCGGCAAGCCCATAGATATTGAAATGCTGAAAGTCATTTTAAACAGAACCTATAAAATGCATGCTCTTGAAATCGCCAACCGCCGGCTTCAGAAACAGGCCGACGATGGCAGCGGTTTACTGGGTATGATCGGCACCTCACCATCAATGCAGAAAATATATCGGCTCTTACGTAAAATCAGCGCCAATGATTACCCCGTTCTGATCACCGGTCATTCAGGCACCGGCAAGGAGGTGGCGGCCCATGCCATCCATAAACTCAGCACGCGATCATCAAAACCGATGATCATCGTCAATTGCGGTGCCATTCCAGAAAATCTTATCGAAAGCGAGTTGTTCGGCCATGAAAAAGGGGCCTTCACCGGTGCCACCGAGCAAAAAAAAGGAAAATTCGAACTGGCCGACTGCGGCACCCTATTTTTGGACGAAATCGGCGAGCTGCCCCTAAATCTGCAGGTAAAGCTGCTTCGTACCCTCCAAGAGGGCACCATCGACCGCGTTGGTGGTATCCAAACCATAAAACTGGATGTGCGTATCATCGCCGCCACCAATGCCGACTTGAAAGCGGCCGTGAAACGTAGAGATTTTCGTGAAGATCTCTATTTTCGGCTCGATGTGGTGCCGGTGAAACTACCCCCATTAAAGGATCGCTCCGAGGATATCATGGTGCTGGCACACTACTTTCTAACCAATGAGACCAAATCCCTGAAGCTGCCCCGGGCTGCCTTTTCACTCCCCGCCATGGCCTCACTCGCCACTCACGAATGGCCGGGTAATGTGCGGGAACTGCAAAATCGCATCCGCCGAGCCCTGACCATTTTCAATGGTCAGGTGATCACCTCGGCAGACTTAGGACTCGAAGATGACCAACCCGATCAAACCGTTGAAAACCCGCTCACCCTGAAAGAGGCCCGGGAACAGGCCGAACGCCGCTGCGTTCAAAAAGCCCTGCTGCTCACCGGCAACAACATCAGTCAAGCCGCCAAATTGTTGATCACCAGCCGCCCCACATTGCATGACCTGATTAAAAAACACAAAATTATAACAAACTGAAAGAAGATCCGAATTTCGGCCCCAATATAAATCAATAGATATGCAATTGAAAAACCCCGCCTTTCTTTGCGAAATCTGCGATTCGATCAAAATGGACTACAATAGTGTCGGGATACTTTACAATCCATATTTAAACCCGCCGAAAACAATTATTTGGCTCATCCTATGTCTGACATCATTTTTTTAATTAATTATGGTATCTTACAAATTTTATGATTGTCATATTTTAGGATCGGTGTTGCTAAGTTTTCCATCTTGTTCAGACTGGGACCGCCATAAGGCAACAGCAGTTCGTTAAATCTGGTGTATTTTGGAAGGTGGATGGGAATATCGGCACAAAGATGTCGGTATTTTTTACAATGACCGATGGTTATGGTATCAGTTGATCAATATTATTTTAAATATCAGCATGTTAAATAACATGGTCCAATATTTGCTTTAAAATTAGCAATACTGTTTGTAGTTTTACCATTTTTCAAGGGAGTCAGAAAAAATGAAAAAAGTATTAATGGTTTTATGTGCGATCTCATTGGTCTTCGGGGCAGTGGGAACTGCGAGTGCAATTCCGTATACCGATACGTATATTGCCAACGCTTTTATGAGCTTCAACACGATTAGCTGGACCTTTGACATTACGAAAGACGGCTTCATGCCGGATACCCAGGATGTTACCTCGGCATCTGTCGCGTTTAATTTCAGTGATGATATTGATAATGGGCCGTGTTGGTATTGGTGGGAATTCGCGTTTCTCGATGTCGGAAACAATTTATTTATTTGGGAAGTTGACACGGGAGACAAAAGCTTTGAAATTAAATCACTAATGTCCTTGAGTGAGACTGGTAGAGTTGATGCTTCGCTTACAGCGATCTGGGGTGATTTTTATTTTAACAGCGCAACATTGACCGCCGCTGGGACCGATCCCGGCACTGGCCCTGCGCCCGTCCCCGAGCCCGCCACCATGCTGCTGCTTGGAATAGGATTGGCCGGCCTTTCGTGTGCGTCCCGGAAAAAGATATTTAAGATAGCAGATTAGAAGTGTTCGTTTATTGAATCGGCAATTCGAAAACGAAAAGCGTAACGCCATTGGG
>DEIP01000191.1:7612-54727 GCA_002352605.1 Desulfobacteraceae bacterium UBA2771
CCGCTGCCCATGGGTTTTCCGGTTTTAAAAGGTTCGAACAACCCCCGGGGTAAAAGGTCCCGCATGATTCCCGGGCCGTTGTCCGCTATTTCAATTCTCAGGGCATCATTGACCGTGGCCACGACACTGGCCATTTCGGCCCCGGCCTCTTTGGCGTTGATCAGTAAGTTTTCCAGGATGCGTGCGATGAACTCGGGATCCGTTTCCACGGTGATGCTCCCGGGGCATTCCACCGTAATATGCAAATCATCCAGTTTTTTAGAGAATCGATCGCAGCAGGACCGCAGCAGGCTGTCCAGTTGCACCGGTCGAATCGTCGGTGTTATTTCACCCCTGAGCGCAGAAAGTCGGGTCTGAACCTTTGTCATGCGATTTAAGGCATCGTCGATAGACGCCAGCATATCCTGCTGAAACTCGGGATTATCCATGTGCTTTGGGGCATTTTTTCGAACCAGATCCAGCATCGTGGCTGCGTTCTTGATATCGTGGAGCACGAAGGCTGAAATATTGCTATAGGCCAATTGCTCGCTGGTTCGAGCCAGCTTTTCAGCATTTTGCACCGCCAACAGAGCGGAGGCCGCATGGGAACTCAAGGCCAGCAGCAAATCAAAATCGTCATGCCCGTAAAGTCCGCCGGTGGTCTCAGGACCTAAACCAATCAATCCCACAAATTGGTTTCCCAAAATCAGCGGCACCAACAAAACGACATCATGGGTTTGCAGAAGGGAATGCCTTTCAATAAAAATAGAGCGCCGCAGAGAACCCGAATCGCCCGCATGGCTGTACAAATAGGGAGCATTCAGTAAATAACAGACGATAGGGTCATCACCGGCTATTATATCATCCCCTTCGTGAATATGATCACCATCGGAGTTAATAAGCCTAAATCCTTTTTGGATATCTCCCAGCCAAATCAAAATCGTGTGCGTATACATGCTGTCACGCAAAATTTGATACAAGGCCTCAACGACACCCTTTTCGCTAAGTTTTCCCTGCAACAGATCCGAAAAAGCCAACCACTCATCCCGGTACTCGTATTTGTTGACGTAGAAATGGGTAGAAATAAAGTAGCGCGCATGCCTGCGAAGGCGTTCGGAAAGTGCCAATACGGTGATACCCAATATGCCTGAAATGACCACGAACCATTGCAGAAAGAAAGGAACGGTCCAGCCGAAAAGCCTCGAAAGTAGGGCCATGATGCCCAGAATAATGAATAAGCTTGAAAAAACAATGGGCGTGACGGTGGCGTAAACCACTTTCCGGGAAACAAACATTTTCCGATTGAGCATGCGATGTCTGGCCAGTGCATAACCCATAAACACAAATGCAATAATGAGTATTATGGCCAACAACAAAAGATGATCTTGGGGCAGGCGCAGGTAAGCCAATCGATAGGCGGTTGACCAACCCAGCATGGCGCAGACCAAGACGAGGCCGACCGTCAGGTATTTATACCGCCATCTTTCCCCTGTATCGAGGGAACGCCAAAACGCTTCAAGTCGCCAACTCAAAATTAAAACCGCCACAAGCAGAAAAAATGCCGAACAATAGATTGTCCCATAATGGGAAAAAACCAAAACACCATCAACAATGGCACCTGACGACGGATCGAAATATGCGTATCCCGCCGTTGCCGTCACGACGGCTGTTCCCAGCGAGAAAAGAGATCGAAAAAGAAGAGATCTATTTCTTGAGGAATATGTGATCCGAAATAACCGGTAAGATAGAACCATCCACAACAGAGAAAAGACGTTCTCGGAATTGAAAAAAAAGGGGTGTACGTATGGTTCGGTGTAGTTATAGGTAAAAAGATATGTTCCGATAAGCGACGGCAATATGAAAAAAACGCGAACGATGGAAAACAAGAAAAGTCTATCGGGCGCTTTTGTTCGGAAATCCAAAACCGTTGATAATAGGATAGCCATATTGAGGCTATATATAATCGGAATCAATTAAAATCCTTGGGATCGTGAACTTTATAAAATGAACCCAATCGCTTGTCTATCCGTCCAGCTTCTGTGTTGCATCAACGGCCACGTACAACCATAATGCAACCGTTGATGCGCCTTAAATACGAACGGATATCCTTCGCAATTTTCGTTCACTTTATTTCGTCCCCAATCCTTAGAAAGTTGGACGAAATCCTTGAAGTCTACCAATACCATCCGATCGTTCCAGTTACGCCACGGGTGACGTCATAGTCAATTTGGAAAAGCAGGGGCAAATCCCAAACTTCCGTGAAATAACTCAAACCGGCGCCGTAGAGCGGCTCGATGGTTGTGTCGGACGATTGTTCGTAGGTAGCGCCGGAGCCCGCTGATCTGACCAACTGACTCTCGGTATAAACGGTAAA
This sequence comes from Desulfobacteraceae bacterium UBA2771, assembly GCA_002352605.1. GTDB lineage: Bacteria > Desulfobacterota > Desulfobacteria > Desulfobacterales > Desulfosarcinaceae > Desulfosarcina. Next base: position 9,966 of record DEIP01000191.1, read on the forward strand.
GCCGCCGATGGCGTTCAGATAGAGGTTGGTCGATCCGAGTTCGATTCCCAATTTTCCGTAAAATCCGACTTCGGTCCCTTTACGAACCTCGCCCACCGGTTTGCAATCATCGTTGGGGCATGGCAATGCAATCGTGTTTTCGGGAAGGTTCTCGTCGCCATGGGGGATGAAGGGTATCCCGAAGGCAAACATGAGCTCGGTATTGCCCATGGGTATATCCTTAGCCCCGGTTTCCAACGTGATATTGTACTGGTCCGCATCACCGCCGTCGCCGCCGCCAACGGCAAAAAAACCGGCGTCGGCCGCCGGGGGAAAACTGATCAACGACGCCACAATACATGCTGACACCACGGCTATTCGTTTGCGAAAAAACAACACGCTCAAAAGCAGTCCAATGATTGTCGCGATCATCATCGTGCTTATCTCATTCGTCTCAGTGAATCGGAAAGTTGCCGATCGGATAAAACATCCGCCGCCGGCTTCAACCAAAGGGACAGTTTCATCCGGGTTGACGTTTACAAAGATCTCGTCCGTATGGGAAAAAGGCCCGCCCGTCGAGATCGTCAGACGAAACCGCAACACTTGGCCATCGGTTCCGCCGGCCGGGGCGACAAAAGTGGCGATGGGGTGCTGCGAATTTTTCAAGGTCACCGTCGTTCCTTCCATCTGCTGCCACTGGTAAACGCCGATTCCATCCGGATCGAAGGAGTCGCTCCCGTCGAGGGTCACGCTGAGGTCCACTGTGGTTTCAAGGTCCGGTCCCGCATCGGCAAGGGGTGGATAGGTCAAATAGGAACCGGCATGCTCGATCGTTTGCGCGGCAAAGGGATGAAAATTGACTAGGGGCAAACGCAGATCATCAACCTGATCGTAAATCAATTCGGTAATCACCGCCGAATCGTCGCTTCCCCACCAGTTATCCGGAATCTCAAGGGGCGGCGATTCTTCCGGCCAGTCGAAAAGATAGACGGCGTAGCCGGCCGCTTCCGTAAATCCGATGTTGTTGCCGGTGATGCGCAGTCCATACTTGGCGCCTTCGACGGCGGTAACGGATACCAGGCCGGCATCACCATTGTCCGATTGGATCACATTATTCTCGATATCAACACCGGCGGAGGCATCAATATCGACGGAGCCGCTGCCGTCCAGCGTTACCGGGTCGCCTGCCGTAACGGTCTGATCCTCACCCGAATCGGCCACGGTGGTGCCGTTGATCCGGACGGACAGCATGTCGATATCCGTTAGACCGCCCGTGTCCTCGACGCCCAAACCAAAAGTCAAGGTCTCGCCGCCGCCGGCGACTGTCGGTGCCATAAAAAAGGGTTTGGCTGTGTTGGCATTGAACAGGGTCACGGACGTTCCGTCGATCTGCGCCCAGAGATAGGCGGTGATGCCGCCGTCAGGATCTGTCGACCCGGATCCATCGAGCGAAACGGTTTGCCCCGTTACGGCGGTGATCTCCTCGCCGGCAACGGCAACAGGGTAAATGTTGTCTTGGTAAAACCGAATTTCCACGGTGTCCGAGGATTCCAGCCCACCACGGTCGGTCACGGTCAGCTTGAAGGTCATCTGCTCACCGGCAACCACCGACGACGGCACCTCAAAATCGGTGGTCACGGAACCGGATGATTGAAGCACGACCGGACGGCCGGATTCCTGCTCCCAGAGGTACCCGGCGATGCCGCTGTCGGGGTCAAAGGATCCCGTACCGCTTAACGTCACCTCATCTGCAGAAAGCCGCACATTCGAATCAGCACCGGCATCGGCCACCGGCGGCTCGTTGGTGCCGATAACGGTCACTTCCACCGAATCGGCGGCTTGCATGTCGCTGCTACCGGTAGCCGTCAAATCGAAGGTCAGCGTGTAGAGATCGCCGCCCGGATTAGGTGCGGTGAAGGACGCTCGGGCGCCGTTTGGATTGTTCAGAACAACGGTGGGGCCGTCTGTCTGCACCCAGCGGTAGGCGGTAATACCGCCGGCCGGCTCGCCCAGCTGCAGGAGCAGACCGGATCCGAACAGCTCCCCGGATGATCCTGTGATGGTATTGCCGCGGAGGTCGATGCCTCTGGACCGGGTCGTGATGTTGAGGGCGCTGTCGTTGTTGAGAAAATAATTACCCGCCACTACACCTCCCTCAGCGTCGAGGAGAAGGCCCGTTGGATTGTTGTAGACCTGGTTCTCGACGATCTGGATGTCTCCACTCGGGGAGACGGCAGCATCATCGGCGAAGGCGGCAATACCGGCGGCACGACTGAAGCGGATGGCATTGTCGGAGATCAACGGCATGGCGTTTTGGGTAACGATCATTGCCCCAAAGTCGGACTCGTTGCCGCCGTACTGAATGGCACAATAGGAGAGAAAACTCCCGGTGGATTGGGCGGCATTCCAATCCACACTGGTATCCCGGAAGATGATCGCTCCCCAGGGCCGATTTATGTCTTGAGCGGTGAACATAATCGGCAAGGTGGCTTCACCGCGGGCAGCCAGGGCTCCCTCGACACTCAGAATGAAGCCCCGTGTCGTGTCCGCCCGGGGTTGGAAAATTACCTCGACGCCGGGGTCGATGGTCAATGCGGCCCCCTGGGCCACAAGGAGGTCGCCGGTAACACGGATGGGGCTGTCATCTATCGTCCAGTTGGTGTCGGTGTCGATGCGTCCCTTGACGTCCAGTGCATGGGCTCCGGCAGGCCCGATGATCGTCAACAGCAATAAAACGGGCAGGAATCTGCATAATCCATTGTCTATGTTTAACTTCATGGGACCTCCATGCGCTGTTTTTTCTCTATTCCTCTGTGTGCTCTGCGAGAGGCTTGCTTTTTTCAAAACCGGATCGGCTGCCGGGGCGTCAGCGTAACCGAAATCGTCCCCCGGTTTTCCGTATAGTCATTCGTATCGACATTGGAGTTAAGCTGTCTGTAGTCGTAGTCCAAATTGAATGTCAGCCAGGAAAGCGCCTGATAGGCCAGGCCGACGCCGGCCCGCCAGAGGGCGTCCTCCCTGTCCGGGGTCTCGTCGATATATACATTGCGGCGGTATCCGGCCACGAGGCTGCCGGTCAGCCGTCGGCTCAACAGGTGGGTAATATTACCCGCAACCTCATAATAAGGGTTGAAACCTAAATTTTCCGCCCCGAAGAAGGCGCGATCGTAACCCACGCTGCCGTTGACGGAAATGGAACCGTCTGTAGCATAGTCGTAAGCCGTTTCCACCGATCCGACAATGCCGTCGTCGTCCTCGCTGATTGCGTTGTCGCGATAAAAGTAGCCGAAGCTGGCCGCAAAGCGGGTGTCTGCCCGCTCTTCCCATGTGAACCCCACCAACGGGCTATAAACCCGATAGTCTTCGCCATCATCAAGGTAATCGAAGTATACATGGCCATATTCGATATACCCATCGAGGTGACGGCCAAACCGTTTGGTCAACCTGAATCGGGCATCGACATCTTCAAAATCCTCGGACACTTCGAAATCACTGATGGTGTAGCGACCTTCCATTTCGATGGCGTAGCGATTGGGAGAGAACCAATAGGTCATCAGCAGGGTCGGCTGATGGTAGGCGCTGTCCTCGATGCTTGCGTCTTCATTTTCGAGAATGTAGTAGACATATCGCAAGTCAAAGAGGTCTTCGGCGCCGAAACGGTTGACCACGCCAACGGTGGCGGTGTTGGTGAAGTAGGGCTCTCCTCCCTGCCGAGCGGTGGTATCGGTTTCAGAAGACTCCTCGGTGTACAAGGCTGTGTTGGTCAATTCCAGCCGCGTGTCCCTGGCGATTTCGGCCCAACCGTCCAGGCTTGCGCTCTGGCGCCAATAGGTTCTTTCCGGAAACCGCGTATGGTTCACATAGGTCGGATCATAGGTAAGCCCAAGCCCGCTGTGCCGTCCCGTTAACGATAGATCGAAGCCGGGAGTCACATAAGTGATATAATCGTACTCTTCATCAACCGGCTCCAGAAACACGTTATCGGTATAGCTGACGCCGGTGGCGATACGGGGAACGAAACTGACATCGGCGACGGCAACATTTGAAAAACAGATGAGAAAAAACAGGCACCGCAGGAAATGACGGAAAGCGAGTCCCGAACCGATAGAATTGGTAAGCATGCTTGTGACTTCGGTGGTGAAGGCGCCGGATATCAAAGACGAGATCTCAAAGTGGTTAAATAAGTCAATAGGGCCGAAAGACGGTGTCTTTCCAGAACTGGCGGCTCGGGAAACAGATCGAGGCCGCAGCGCCGTTGAAGCCGCTGCGGCAGCGCCACGTCGAGGATTTCGATAACTTGAGAAGACAGCGTCGGGCTTCGGGATGACGTTTTCCGGATGAGCGCCGGATACCGGATAATCGCTAACATAACCGGGAAAAATATTCAAGGATATTAACGACCTTCGTGATGATCATCTCAATCCATGACAATGATTCTCACCAGTTCATCAAAGAAACATCCACCGCCACCGGAGTTACCACCTGAAGTTACGGACACAGGAGGTTCACCGCCAGCGGAATCGACATAATACGTGACCTCATTGGAGGAAAGGCTTTTTTGGGCCGGATCGTCGATTAGATAGGCGACGACGACGAAATGATGGTATACCCCGGAATTTAAATCATGATCCACGGTCGTCCGACAACGATATCGATCGTTATTCAGCTGACAGTTGTCTATGCCACCGACCAGGGGGTAATCGTAGGCATAATCAGGGTCATTCTCAGTCTTCATATAAAGATCGTAAGCAACATCACCACCCGGACCCGACGTGTATCCAGAATCATTTGGCGACCAATCCCAAATAAAATCGATGGATTCGGCCGGCACCGCCGTCGCAAGCTGAAAAAAGATCGTGATGAGCGGCAGAAATAAAATTTTCATTAAACGCCCCCCGACAGAGCAACTGAACGTAATGGATCACGATGGTCCCGGATCGATGGCCATAAAATCGACGTTCTTGTCGATTATTGATCACCGTGATTGAGCTTTAAAAAAATTCCGTTCCGGTGACGCCGACAATACTAAAAAATTAAAGGGAATTCAAGGGCTGCACCGCAGCTGCAGCAGTCGGCACCCCGAACATGCGTATTCTGCCGGTCGGCTCATATCGATCCATTGGGTTCAAAAAGTTTTTTCATGAAAAGAGAATCGTTATTGAACTTCTCTCGTCATCAATTTACAGTGAAAGCGATAGTTGGCACGAACGACGTCTCGGTGTTTAAAAAGGAAATAATATGAAATGGTTGATATCATCATTAATCGAGGAAAGTTTGCGGTGCGCGCCATCAAGGCGCTTTTCTTAAATACCGTACTGATTATCTGTGTCGTGATTCCATATCCGGGCTTCCGAACTTGCTACGCGGAAACAAATGGCGAATTGAGTGGCGAGAATACTGATTTTACCCAATTTTCGTTAGAGGAACTGAAAAATGTGGTTATCGTATCGGCCTCCAAAAAGCCTGAAATGGTGTCGGATGTGGCTGCTGCGGTCTATGTGATCACCCGGGAAGATATTCGCAGGTCCGGGGTCACCAGTATTCCGGAAGCGTTGCGCCTGGCGCCGGGCGTTCATGTGGCCCGGATTACAGCTACGGATTGGGCCGTCAATATTCGCGGACTCAATGGCCAATTCGCCCAGAACCTGCTCGTGATAATCGATGGCCGCAAGGTTTACACCCATGTTTTCTCCGGTGTTTTCTGGGACATTCAGGACACGGTGATCGAAGATATCGATCGCATCGAGGTCATTCGCGGCCCCGGGGCGGCCCTTTGGGGCGCCAACGCCGTCAACGGCGTGATCAATATCATCACCAAACCGGCCAGGCAGACCCGGGGGGGACAGGTCGTGGCCTTGGGCGGCAGCGAAGAGCAGAGCGGCAGCCTCCGTTACGGCGGTATCTTCGGCAAGGGCGCCCAGTATCGTGCCTATGGCAAATTTTTCAACCGGGGTGATCTGGCCGATGTGGGACTTGATCGGGGGGGTGATCCGGCGGATACCAATGATGCGCAATCCACTGACAACTGGCGCTCCGGGCGCGGAGGCTTCAGAATCGACCTGGAGCCCGGTTATGGCCTGGCAGCGGGGTCGCCGGATGCCATTACCTTACAAGGAGAAGCTTACAACAATCGCTATGATAAAGAATTTGAGCGTCGCTCAATCATTTTCCCGAGCTCCGTGTCAACGCAAGATGGGCAATCCGACACGTCCGAGGCCATGGGATGGCATTTGCTGGGACGATGGAAACATGCCATTTCCGGTGATTCCGATACGATTCTACAGATATATTACGATCACACCCGAAAAGATTATGATCCAGGCAGCGGGCAAGTCCACACCACCGACCTGGATTTCCAACACCGCCTGACCCTTGGTCGGAGGAATGAAGCGATCTGGGGCCTTGAATACAAATTAATATTCGACGAGTTCGACGACGGCCCCAATGTTCAAATGGCGCCTTCCCATCTGGATCAAAGTCAGTGGAGCGCTTTTATCCAGGATGAATTAACGATTCTGCCGGATCGGTTGACCTTTATCGCCGGGTCAAAATTCGAACACAACGAGTTTACCGGCCTAGAAATCCAACCGAGCATCCGCGCGATCTACACCCCCTGCGATCGGGCTTCCGTGTGGACGGCCGTTTCCAGGGCCGTGAGGATACCATCCCGACTCGAATTGCACGGTCGAACAAGCGACACCATCGAACTGCCCGACGCAGGCCCGGACACGCCCGTGGAAATCACCGCCCAGGGTAACCCCGATCTTCAGTCTGAAACGCTCACGGCCTATGAACTCGGCATCCGCCTGAGGGCGGCACCGACCCTTTGGATAGACACGGCATTGTTCTTCAATGACTATAAAAATCTGATCGGACTTGAGCTGACCGGCATTGATATGGACGGTGACCGCTACAATCTTGGTTACGCCAACAACACGTCGGGTGAGGCTTATGGATTGGAGATGGTGGTGGACTGGAAGGTCACCGGCAACTGGCTGTTGGGCGCATCTTATGCCTATTTGCACACGTTGATCGAAGAAAACAGGATCGCGGACCCCGACATCGACGCCCTTATATCCCAAGACAGCAATCCGCCTCATTTGTTCTCCATACGCTCGAATCTGGACATTACGCCGCAGTTCGATTTTGATTTGTGGTTCCGTTATGTCGGCCGTCTGCCCGAAAGGGAGATCGACAGCTACACGGTTTTTGATGCCCGCATCGCCTGGCGGCCCTTCCCGGATCTGGAACTCTCCCTGGTGGGGCAAAACCTTTTGGAAAGGGGCCATTCGGAATTTTCCACGCTTGAAGTCAAACGCAGTATCTACGGAAAAATCGACTGGAAATTTTAGGGCGACGGCCAATGGCAAGAATATCCGTGAAAAGCAAAGCAGTTGATTCTTACGCACGGCGGGCAGCCGTCGCCCTTTTGTGCTGCCTGGTGCTTTTACGGCCCTCAACCGTCTTGTGCGAACCGGTCAAAGGCCCCGAGTATGAAGTCAAGATCGGCTTCATCTATAATTTCGCGAATTTTGTGACCTGGCCGCCGGCGGTCTTTGACGACAATCCGGATCCGTTGATCCTCTGTTTTGTCTCGGAAAATCTTTCCAGTGAGGTTCTCTACAAATTAGACGGTAAAAGCATCAAGGGCAGGAAAATCAAAGTCATCGCCTACCGGGATGGCGCCTGTTTGACAAAAAGCCATATCCTGTTTTTCGCAACCCAGAACAAAGCCATCATTCAACCGATATTGAACCTGGCCAATGGACTGGGCATTTTGACCATCGGAGAGGTCGACGGATTTTCCCGCATGGGCGGCGTCATCAATTTTTTTGAAGCGTCCAATCGGCTGCGCTTTGAAATCAATATCGATGCCGCTCGGCGGGAAGGGTTGAAGATGAGTGCGCAACTGCTTGGATCCGCGCAGATTGTCAAGGCGGAGAAAGAGTAAATGGGTCCTTTTCGAAATCTGAGCATCAAATGGAAGCTGAAACTGATCATCATGCTGACCAGCGGCATCGCCCTGCTGTTTGCTTCCGGAACCCTCATGTACAGCAACATTGTCACTTTCAAAAAAATTATCCGCGACGATCTCTCCAGCCTGGCCCGGGTGATCGGAAACAACAGCGTCGGCGCCATCGTCTTCAATGATCGGCAGACGGCGGAAAACAATCTGGCGGCGCTGCATGCCAAGCCGGATGTGGCTCTGGCCTGTATCTATAACCGCAGCGGAAAAATTTTCGCAACCTATGTTCATGAAAGCGCCGCGAATCGCCTATCCGTTCCCTCGATTCGGGAGCCGGGATACTATTATGAGGGCAACTACCTGTTGGTCTATAGTATCGTTTCGTATGGATACGATGTGATCGGCACGGTCTGCATCCAATTTGATTTGAAAGGAACACAACGGGAAACACTGCGGTCCGCCGTAATTTTCGGTTTTATCCTGTGCATTGCCTTCTTGATCATCTGGGTGTTATCGGTCTCCCTGCAAAAAGTCATTTCCAAACCGATCTTGAGTCTGACGCGAATCGCCAAGGTGGTTTCGGAAAGAAAGGACTTCTCGGTCAGAGTCGAAAAACACGCCAAGGATGAAATCGGCGTTCTGATCGACGTGTTCAACGATATGTTGGCCCGGATCCAGTCCCGGGATGAGAAACTGGGGGAGTATCGTGAACACCTGGAAGAACAGGTGGCCAACCGGACCCTGGAGTTGCGCCAGGCCAATGAGATGCTTCAAACGGCCAAAGACGCCGCCGAAGCGGCCAGCCGCGCCAAAAGCGAGTTTTTGGCCAATATGTCCCATGAAATCCGCACCCCCATGAATACCGTTCTCGGTTTTTCGGATCTGCTCAAGTCTCTGATTTCGGATAAAAGACAAAAAAGTTATTTGGCGGCCATCAGTTCGAGCGGCAAGGGGTTGTTGACGCTGATCAATGGTATTCTGGACCTGTCCAAGATCGAAGCCGGAAAGATGGAGCTTGAGTATGAGCCCGTAAATCCGCATACGGTCTTCGATGAAATCCGGCAGAGCTTCACCTTGCAAGCCTCTGCGAAAAAGATCGATTTTACCGTCACGCTCGACCCGAGCATACCGGATTTCCTGATGCTGGATGAGGTGCGGCTGAAGCAGATACTGTTCAATCTGCTCGACAATGCAGTCAAGTTCACGCAAAAAGGATATGTTCGCCTGACCGTCGAAAAACGCGATGCATCGCAAGAAGCCGCCGTTATCGGCCTTCTGATCACCGTTGAAGATTCGGGAATCGGCATACCGGAGCAATACCACGGTGAAATTTTCGAGGCATTTAAACAAAAAGACGGTCAAAGCACCAAGCGTTTTGGCGGAACCGGTTTGGGCCTTTCCATTACCAAAAGGCTGGTGGAAATGATGGCGGGAACCATCAGCGTCCATAGTACGGAAAAACGAGGCAGCCGATTCTGCATATCGATTCCGCATGTGAAGGTTGCCACGGCCGGTAGTGCCGCCGACATCGATGAGATCTTCAACGAAGAAGAGATTCTTTTTCAGGAAGCCACGGTCTTGATTGCCGACGACGTCGCAACCAACAGAGTCCTGATAAAAGCGTTTCTCAGATCATCGCCAATTACATCCATAGAAACCGAAAACGGCGAAAATGCAGTACTTTTAGCCCGAAAACACCAACCCGATGTTATTTTGATGGCATTAAAAATGCCGGGTTTAAGTGGTCTCGACGCCATGAAACGGATCGGCAGGGACAGCCATACCCGATCGATTCCGATCATTGCACTGACCGCCGCCGGCATGATGGGTGAAAAAGAGAGGATGATCGAACAGGGCTTTGCAGGATATCTGACCAAGCCGATTCAAAAAGCGACCTTGTTTCAGGAACTGGTTCGATTTATTCCTCAAACCCGGGGGAAAGCGGTTTTTCCGCAAGATCGGGCCATCGTTTGGGAACCCATCGACCTTGATCGGTTGCCAAGGGTAATCGAACAGCTTGAAAATAAATATATGCGGATATGGATGGAAACCAGAAAAAATCATTTTTTCAATGAAATCGGCGATTTTGCACACCAGATGATGGAATTGGGCGAAGAAAATGCCATTGTGCTATTGAAAACCTATGGAGAAGACCTGGTCGCCCATGTGGAAAGCTTCGATGTGGAGAACATGAATACGGCCTTAAAGGCCTATCCCAAAATGGTTGAAACCATCAAGGCGTTAGAGACACGGTTAGAGATAAAGGAAGATACTTATGATTCCGACAGGTGACACCCAATACAAAATATTGATCGTTGACGATGTTCCAAAGAACATCCAGGTGGCGGCCAATATCCTGGAAAAATACGGATACCAGATGGCATTTGCACAAGATGGCCCCACGGCCGTCGCGCAGACCGAAAGCAACCATTTTGACCTGATTCTGCTGGATATCATGATGCCGCGGATGGATGGATTCGAGGTGTGCCGGAGAATAAAAGCAAATCCTGCCAACCGGGATATTCCGATCATATTTCTAACCGCCAAAAATGACACGGAGAGTATCGTCAAAGGGTTGGCCCTGGGCGCTATGGACTATCTGACCAAACCGTTCAACGGTGCAGAATTGCAGGCCAGGGTCAAAACCCATTTGACCTTGTATCGTTCAAAAAAAGAGATCGTGGCGGCCAACGCGCGCCTCAGCAAGGAAATCGCCGAACGAATCAAAGTGGAAGAAGCACTTGAGCGCAGCAAGGAGGAGTACCGCCACCTGTCTACCCACGACAGCCTGACCGGTCTTTACAACACACGTCATCTCTATGGTGCCATGGAGTCGTTGGTTGCTGAAAGTCGGCGCAATGGATTGCAGTTTTCCCTTATTTTCCTGGATATCGACGATTTCAAACGCGTGGTCGATTCCCACGGCCATCTCAACGGCAGCCAAGTTTTGGCAGAGGTGGCGCAGACCATTAAAGGTTGCCTAGCAGCGCCGGCTTACGGCGTTGCCTACGGTGGTGACGAGTTCGTTGTCGTGCTTCCCGGCCATGACCACGATCAGGCTTTGGAAAAGGCGCAGGAAATCCGTTCCAGGATGCTCACAACGGTTTACCTGCCGGCGGTCCCAAATGGCATCCGTCTGCACGCCAGCTTTGGCGTATCCACCTATCCCGGTGATGCCTCGGATATCAAAGCCATGCTTGCCAAGGCGGATCAGGCCATGTTTCAAGTCAAGATGAAAGGGAAAAACGCGGTGGGCAATATCGGCAGCATAATCTATCAGAATCAAGAAGGCCCACCGGTGCCCTAGTGGCCTAGAAAACAATTAATCGAACCGATCGGTTGGCATGGATGTGCATTATGATGCTGCTTTTTTCATCCGGTCCAGATGGTACAGCGTGGCGCCCACCGGTGCAAAGCTCAGAAAGAGCAGGTTCAGCACAGGGACGAGAAAGGGCAGGCCGAATCCCAGATGAAAGGGCAGCGCCCTCCCCAGGGTTGTAAAACGCTGGCCAAACGGCTGCAGGTTGCGGGCGGGGATGAGATCGGTGTTGTCCCAGGCCAGGAAGATGACCGCCAGTAGAGGACCGACAACGATGAACACCGGCCCCAGCGGCGTAAACCAGCCCAACACCATGATGATCAGGGTCAGCAGGACCGGGATGATGTTACGGGGGATTTCCTGGCGGATCAAAAATCCCATTTGCGTCGAAACCGGCACATTCGGAGATGGCGCCGCCTCGCCGGTAATCAGGCGTTCGGTGATGCGGGACATCAGGTCCATGATGAACACGGCAAATAAAAGCTGGGCCAGCAGATAGGCAGCCACCGCCGATATGCCCACCAGCAGCAGGGAGAGTAACCAGGAGGCCAGGTGCCAGGCCCAGGCGATCCATACACTTTCCGGCTGTTGCCATAACAGGGCCAGGATGTCCGCATGTTTGGCCAGGATCAGGCCGGCGAGGGCCACGCTCAAGATGGCCACCACGGCAAAGCGCAAAAAGCCCAACAGCAGCAACCGGGGGGTCCGGATGCCCAGCCATAGCCCCTTAAAGTTGTACATAACGCCTGAAAACAGATTCATCTTAACGCCTCTAAGCCCTTAAGCGGTGCGGCATACATACCGTAAGCCGCGGCAACGAGGAGCGCCGCACAACGCGGGTATTGGATATTTTGCCACATCGTCATCCCTGCTGAAAGGCCACCACCTTAGACGCATAGGTCAGAGAGACCGCCGCTTTCAGTTCGGGCAGCATCTCCTTCAACACCGCGAGGGTAACCGCGTGGGGGTGAGCGATGCCGATGGCGTACCCCTGACGCCGGGCCCGTTTGATCAAGCGTTTGAGCTGTTTTCTGACAAACGCCGGGGTCTGCTCATGGTCGATGAATACATCCCGCTCGGCAAATGGCAGTTGAAGCAGCTTTGCCGACGGTCGGCACAGGGTCTTTACCGACGTGCGGCTGTCCACAAAAAAAAGGTTCCGCTTTTTCAGGATAGTGAAGATCTGGCGCATCTGCTCGGACGATGCCGTCAACTTGGATCCCATGTGATTGTTGACGCCCTTGATGTCGGGGATACTGTCGAGATTCGCGTTGAGCTGGAAGATGAGCTCGTCGGGGTTCATGGAGGTCAGCAATGCTCCGGGACCCGGATCGACGCCGGGATAATTTTCCGGTTCCATGGGCAAGTGGAGCATGATCTCCACATCCTTTTTCAGGGCCTGATCAATGATGCGACGGTTAAACGGGCCTTGGGGGAGCATGGAAAAAGTAAGGGGCGCATCCAGCGCCAAAAACGCATCGGCCATCTTGCGGTCGTAGCCGATATCGTCGATGATGATGGCCACGGGAATCCCGTTGGTCACCGGTTTGGCCCGGGTGATCGGCGCCGGCGGCACCACCTTGCGATGAAATGCCTCGTAATCCGGCACGCTGTGGTGCACCAACTCGATTTCGGGTTGGGCAATCCCCATGGGTTTGGGTGTTGAAGCCACAGGCGGCGAAGGCCGCATGAGGAAGCGGTTGGCCAGAAGTGCGGCCGTGATCACGAGACACACCAGCAAGGTCAATCCGGTTACGATTTTCATGACTTGCCGTGTGGGATTGAATCCGGCTTTCTTTCTATTTTTTCGAACCTTGGGTTTTGCGGAACCTTTCTTAGCCATTTTTGAGGTCTTTGAAAATATCGTAGCTGATCAAAATATCCAGCGCACGCATAACCTGGTTATCGGAAAAGAGGGCCTCCCGGTCCAGGGGACTGTTTTTGGATTTGAAACGCTTCAGTGCCGGGGGATCTTCGGGCGCCTCTTTCTCCGGCACATCCGGTTCGGTTTTCGATTTTTCGAACGCCTTGTCCGGCTCTGCATCCAAATGGTTTTTCAGATCCTTTTCCTTGAGCATTCGTCCATCGGTGGTGCCGGTGTCGGTGATGGTGTGACGCTTGACCGTCAGATCGGGCGCCACACCTTTTGCCTGGATAGAGCGACCCGAAGGCGTATAGTAGCGGGCGATGGTAAACTTGAGGCCGTAGCCGTCCCGCAGGGTCTCCACGGTCTGCACGGACCCCTTGCCGAAAGAGGTCGTGCCCAGGATCAGGGCCCGCTTGTGGTCCTGGAGTGCACCAGCCACGATTTCAGATGCGCTGGCACTGCCACCGTTGATCAGAACCACAATGGGATAAGCTCGTTTTACGTCGGCGGCGTGAGCCTGAAACACCTTGGTGTTCCGGCCGTCACGTCCTTTGATACTAAGAATCTCACCGGTATCCAGGAAGAGATCGGACACTTCGATGGCTTGATTGAGAATACCTCCGGGATTGTCCCGCAAGTCTAAAACAAGGCCCTTCATGGGCGCTTCGGTGGTCTCCATCGCCTTCAGGGCGTCGATCAGATCGCCGGTTGTATTCTCCCTGAAATTGGTGATCCAAACGTACCCATATCCCGGCCTGAGCAGTTCTGCCTTGACACTGTATATGGGGATCACGTCGCGTTCCAGGCTAAAATCCAGCGGTTCGGACGCGCCCCGCCTGAGGATCGTAATCTTGACGGTGGTACCCTTGGGCCCACGCATGCGATTGACCGCATCCCTCAGGTCCTCAGTCGGTTTCCCGTCAACCTTGACGATTTTGTCGCCGGCCTTGATGCCGGCCCGATAGGCCGGTGTTCCTTCGATGGGGGAGATGACGGTCACCAGGCTGTTACGCATGGTGATATGGATACCGATCCCGGTAAACTCGCCGTGGGTATCGATCTGAAGCTCTTTCAACGCATCGGGGGGAAGCAGGGCGGAGTGAGGATCCAAACTTCGGACCATACCCTGAATGGCCGCGTCGATCATGTTTTGGGTATCCACCTCATCCACATAGTTTTTCTGAACCAGCTCGATGACGTCGGAAAAAAGTTTCAGTCCTTTGTAGGTTTCTTCGTTATTGGCGGACAGATCCCGGTAAAAGCCGTGCCCCAGTATCAGCGCGACTGACGCGAGCACCATTGCCACCCATACGTTCAGGTGGCGGGTTTTTCTGGCTGTCATGTGTTTCTCCTCTACCCTTTCTTGATCCAACCCAATGGATTCATCGGTTTTCCGTGGTGGCGTATCTCAAAATGCAGGCCGGCCCCGGTCAATGATCCGGTATCTCCCACGGTGGCGATCACTTCACCGGTTTCGACCGGATCTCCCTTCGATTTGAACTGTTCCTCCAGGTGGGCATATACGCTATAGTAATGGTCGCCATGATCAAGGATCATCATATTGCCGAAGCCCTTAAACCATGAAGAAAACAATGTTTGGCCGCTGTATACGGCCCGGATGGGCTCGCCCCTGTCCGCCTTGATGTTAATTCCGCTTTGATAATGGGTTACCCTATACCGGCTATCTTCATAATGGCCAAAAAAAGATACTATTTTACCCTTCACCGGCATCATAAGCAAGCCCTTAAGCGCCGCAAAGGGCTTTTCCGCGACCATGGTCGGCGTTGATGCCGTCGGAGGCGCTTCGGCATTGAAGGATGCCACCGTCCGGTCCAGGGCCAGGGCCGAGGCCTTCAGGGACGCGATAGCCGCTAACTGAAGGGATTTTTTGCCCCGAATCTCCGCCAGCAGCGCCTCTCGCCTGGCCTGTTCGGCGTTCATTGCATCGATGCGCTTGCCCAGGTCCGCCGTTGTTGCCAGCTGTTCATTTTTTCGGGCGAGCAGTAGTGCCAAAAGGGCACGCATCTCTGCTTTATCCCGAGCCAACTGGGCCATCACGGCTTCATCATGGGCCAGGATCTGCTCCATGGTTCGTTTGCTTAACAATAAATCGAACATGGAATCCGCCGAGGCCAACACGTGGAATTTACCCAGCCAGCCGAGCTTGTAAAGGGCGGTCAGCCGGCCGGCCACGTACTGCTCGTTGATGTTGGCGCGGCGCTCAATCCCCCGGTATTGCCCTTCAAGCGTCCCGATACGAAGTGCCACCGCCTCGCGTTCCGTGCTGAGCCGAGCGACTTTTCTTCGGGCGCCGTCCAGCGCTTTTTCGGTAACCTCCAGGGCTTTGATGACAGCCGTCTCTTCTTTTGAGAAAGAGGCCACCTTTTCCCTGAACATCTCCAGCTCCCGGCTGATGTCGTCGGGCGGGTTATCCGGCGATTCGGGCGGCACCACATCACCGGTGGGCGACGCAACGGGCTCGTCGATGTGCAGATAACGCTCCCGGTTCATGATAAACCCGGTCTGATCCTTGTAGAGAATCCGGACCCACTCCCCTTCGTAGGAGAGCACCAGCACCCGGGCGCCTTTGCGCAAGGTGGCAATGGGCGGGTTGTGATGTCCGGGGCCGGCGCGCATGTTGAGCTCACGGATAAGGATCGTTCCCGGCGTAGGATCTGCAGCGCCCAAACGCGGTTTGGGGATCAGGCATAAAATCAGCGCGGGTAACAACAAGAATACGTTCACCAGGTGAAACACCACCTTGACGCGCAGCATGTTATTCTTGTCCGATCGATCCATCACGCTTTCAGGAACTGTTTAAGGGAAAAAACACACCCCAACAGGCTTGTCGCCATCCCGCAAGCGACGATGGCTGCACAGATGCCAACGGAAAAAAAACGAATGGTCACCATTTCCACTGACAGCGTCTGTTCAAACCGCGAGCCGAGGGCGGAAAAGATCCCGTACAGCACCAACAGGCCGATCAGGCCCCCGGAAAATCCCTGAATCAGGCCCTCCAGGTAGAAGGGAATCCTGATGAAGTTATCCGTAGCTCCCACCAGACGCATGATATGGATCTCTTCCCGCCGGGAGTAGAGCATCAGGCGGATGGTGTTGGCGGCGATAAATACCGTTGCCGTGAAGAACATGGCGCCCATGCCGTAACCGGCAAGCGTGAACAAATTGAAAAAATAGGCAAACCGTTCAATCCATTGTTGACCGTACTCCACTTCGGCAACCGAAGACAGGCCTTCGATGCGCTGGGCCAGAAACTCAATTTTCTCCGGGGCGTCGGCGTCGGTGAGCAGCGTCACTTCAAAGGCGTCGGGTAGGGGATTCTCCCGCAGGTTGTCAAGCAGCGATCTCTGCCGCCGCATCCTTTCTCTCATCAAGTTGAGGGCGTCATCCTTGGAAATGAAACGGATGTGCCGGATGCCGGCAATGGTCCGGAGTCGGTCGTGGGTGTCCAGGCGTTGGGCCTCGGAGGTTTCCGGCACCAGGTAGACCATGATGCGGACGCCTTTCTTCCAGGCATTGAACATGTCCTGCGCGTTGAGAAAAAACAGGCCAAAGGCGCTGATGATAAGGACGGACAGGGCAATGGTGATGATCGTTACCGCATTGAGAAATCGGTTTTCCAGAATGTCCTTGATGGCATGTCGGGTGTAGAAGGTCATCGGCTCGTCTCTTCAACCATTAAAACTTTAAACACGCGGTTTAGGTTCAAATATCCGGTGGCATTTCCAACCGGCCCTGACGGATCTGAAGTACGCGGCCGGAAGCGTTTTTGATGAGGGATTTATCGTGGGTGGCCACCACGACGGTAGCCCCGTGACTGTGAAACCTGTTGAGTAGCTGAAAAATAATGGCTGCCGATTCATCGTCCAGGCTGCCGGTTGGCTCGTCGGCCAGGATGATCTTGGGGTCGCCGGCGACGGCCCGGGCCACGGCCACCCGCTGCTGCTCGCCACCGGACAGGCTGGGTGGGTAAGCGGTCAGGCGGTCTTCCATCCCCACCACCCGTAGCATGCTCTTAACTTTCTTTTCAATGAGGCTGCGTTTTTTGCCCCGGGCCTCAAGAACCAGGGCCACGTTCTCGTAAACCGTGCGGGTGGAGATCAGCTTATAGTCCTGAAAAATGATGCCGAATTTTCTCCGAAGCAGGGGGATCCGATGCCGGGGGATCCGGGACAGGTTCATGCCATCTACCAGGATTTGCCCTTCGGAAGCCGGTTCGGCCAGATAGAGCAGTTTGAGAAGCGTGGATTTTCCCGCCCCGCTGGGTCCACTGATAAACAAAAATTCGTTCTTGGCAACGTCTACGGTGGCATCCACCAGCGCTTGCTTGGCACCATAGCGCTTGTGGACATGAAACATCCGGATGAGCGCGCTCTTATCGGTCATGCTGGTCATTGGACCTCGGCCATGATGACCATACCCGCCGGAAAAGATCGAAGGTGCAGTGATGCTTGTGGTAATATGATGGATGTATCTCCGGGGTTTGGCATTGACCGGCCACCTCGCAGCTGATAGTGAACACCGTTGAGCTCAAGGAGTGCTGTTCCCAGTTTTCCTTGCCGACGCCTCCACTGAATCCCAATGACGGGCTTCTTCCGGTTCAGTGGGGGTTTTTTTATACGAAAGATCCCTTAAAATCAAGTATTTCTTATAAATCCGGCCGCCTGGGAGGATATTCATGAGAAAAGAACTGATCGCGCTGCTGTGCCGAAAGTCCTTCAGGTACAGTGAAACCCCCGCATTCAAACTGGTATCGGGCCGCATGAGCCGGTTTTACGTAAACTGCAAGCCCACCACCTTGAGCCCCCGCGGCATGTATCTCACCGGCCATCTGATGTTCGCGGCCATGAAAAACAGTGGGGCATCGGCCGTTGGCGGTCTTACCTTCGGGGCAGACCCGATCGCCATGGCCACGGCCTTTGCCTCCGAGTTGAAGGGCCAGCCGGTGAACGCATTCTCCATCCGAAAAAGCCGGAAGGCTCACGGCATCGTCAAATGGGTGGAAGGAGACATTCAGCCCGGCGAAAAAGTGGTGGTGATTGACGATGTGGCCACCACTGGCGGCTCCACCGTTAACGCTATCGAGCGAGCCCGTTCCGAAGGACTGGAAGTGGTTCGTGCGGTGATCCTGGTGGATAGGCAGGAGGGGGGAATGGACAACATCCGCTCCCATGTGCCCGATGCCATCGCCATCATCACCCGGGACGAGCTGGTGGCCTGCTGGAAGCAGATGAAGAGATCGACATCGTGAGGCCGGCATTGCGATTAATGAAGGCAGGGGCGTCGGCGCCGGACAGAACGCCACGGTAACAACGCCAAATGAAGAAGCGAGAACGCCGGCTTGGGCCGAAAGATGCCGTTCGTGGGTAGGCGCAAAAACCTATTGTGGGAAGTAGGTCGCACAAGCACCATCAGACTCCCAGGTCGTGACCCGGCTGACGGCCATCTCGGGTTCCTTGATCATCTCCTGCAGGCTGTTGGCGATGTATACGGCGATATTTTCCGAAGAGGGGGCGACGTTTTCAAAGTAGGGCAGTTCATTTAAAAATTTATGGTCCAGGCGGCTCATGATCGCTTTCACATACTCCTTGAGGATGCCGAAATCGATAACAACGCCGGCATCGTTGAGGCGGTCTCCCTTGACGCATACCTCCACCTTCCAGTTATGCCCGTGAAGGTTTTCGCATTTTTTGGCAACCATGGTCAACTGGTGGGCGGCAGCAAAGTGACTGAGAATCTTCAGCTCGAACATGATCGTTTCGCTCCCGTGGGTCTTGTCGAATCGAAGCCGGTGTTCGGGATCGCGAACGTCATCCATTCCAATCCCTGGTGATTTTCACGCAATGGATTTCGACTCCAATCCCTAGTTGGCCGCCCTGGACGGACCGCTTTTTAGGATGTTTTTCAGTTTGCTGGTAAACTTGCTCTCTTCCAGCGAGGCGAATTGTTTGAGCAGGGCCACCTGTTTTTTATTGAGGTTGGTGGGTGTCTTCACGTCCACCTGAATGATCTGATCGCCCCTATGGCCGTTTCTAAGGGAGGGAATACCCTCACCTTGTAGCCGAAAAACGTCACCGGGCTGAGTACCTTTGGGGATTCCCAGCTCGGTCTCCCCGTCTATGGTGGGGATGGTAATGGTATCGCCCAGGGCCGCCTGTACAAAAGAGATGGGAATCTGGCACAACACACTGGTGTCGTCCCGTTTAAAAAATTCATGGTTTTCAACATAAATGAAGACGTACAGATCACCATGGGGGCCGCCGTAGGCGCCGGCTTCCCCCTCACCGGTGAGCCGCAGCCGTGAGCCTTTGTCCACGCCGGCAGGAATTCTCACGGACACTTTTTTGCGGCTCAGCACCTTGCCCCGGCCACGGCAGGTCGTGCAGGGGTTGGCGATCACCTTCCCCTGGCCGCGGCAGTGGCCGCATGTGGTACGAACGGTGAAAAAACCCTGGCTGCGGCCGACTTGGCCGCTGCCGCCACATTGGGGGCAGGTTTCCACCCCGGTCCCGGGTGCGGCGCCGGTTCCCTCACAGGCGGCGCAGGCTTCCGCCTTTTCCACATCGATCTCTTTTTCCGTGCCGAAGGCCGCTTCCATGAAGCCGAGCTGCATGTCATAGCGCAGGTCGGCGCCCCTGTGCACCCGGCTTCTGGATCGACGGCCACCACCAAACCCGAAAAAATCTTCAAAAATATCGCCGAAACTGGAAAAGATGTCTTCGAATCCACCGAAACCGGAAAACCCCGATCCTTCCAGTCCCTGGTGGCCATACTGATCGTAAATTTGGCGTTTTTTGCTGTCCTGGAGCACTTCGTAGGCCTCGGCGGCCTCCTTGAATTTTTCTTCGGCTTCCCGGTTCCCCGGATTTTTATCCGGATGGAATCTTAGGGCCAGTTTCCGATAGGCCTTTTTCAGACCGGAAGCGTCGGCGTTTCGGTCGACGCCGAGCACGTCATAATAGTCGCGTTTGTCTGTCATGGATCGTCCTGGAATGATGTCCCCTTCGTGTTGTCACCAGATATGTGATGTGTTAGTTTTCTGTCCTTAAATGATGCTTAAAACTAATGCAAGATGAAAGGTTGTCAATGCAAAGTCGAGAGCTTCCCTTTATCCGGGAGATGTTCGACGACATCGCCCCCCGCTATGATCTGCTCAACCGCCTGCTCAGCCTCCGCCAGGATGTGGTCTGGCGTAAGAAAATGGTGTCGGTAATGGCCATTCCCGATAAGGGGCGGGTGCTGGACGTGGCCTGCGGCACCGGTGACGTGGCCGTGGAGATCTGTAGACAAAAGGATCCACGAGTGAAGGTGACCGGCATCGATTTTTCACCGGGAATGCTGTTCCTGGCCCGGGAAAAGATCCGTCGGAACCAAAACACGGCCATCTCCCTGCTGGCCGGCGACGCCCTGGCGCTGCCCTTTTGCGAACAGACCTTTCATGCCGTGACCATCGCCTTCGGTATCCGCAACATCCGGAACAAGGTGGGCGCCCTGAAAGCGTTTTACGAAAGCCTCATGCCTGGAGGGATGGTGCTGGTACTGGAACTGGCGACTCCGAAAAAAACGCGCCTGCAGGAGGCCTACCTGGCTTACTTTCAACGGGTACTGCCTCTCGTCGGCCGCCTACTTTCCAAGCACGGGTTTGCCTATTCTTACCTGCCCGATTCGGTTTCCCGATTTCCGACATCCGACGTGTTTATGTCAATCATGGCAGACGCAGGCTTTGCCCATATCACCTGCCGGCGCATGACACTGGGAATCGCCAATCTGTTTGTGGGAATTAAGCCCCGATGAAATGCGGTCTGCCATCAACGACATCCTCATTGGTTTAAAACATCAACCCAATCGAAGGTGCGCCGGACCGCCTTTTTCCACCCCCGGATACCGGCCTGGCGAGCATTGTCATCCATCTGCGGCTGCCAGGTCTTGTCCACCGACCAGTATTTTTTCAGTTCGTCCATGGAGGCCCAGAACCCTATGGCCAGGCCGGCGGCATAGGCGGCGCCCAAGGCCGTGGTCTCGGTGATGGCGGGCCGTATCACCGGCACGTTGAGCAGATCGGACTGAAACTGCATGAGCAGTTCATTGGCCACCATCCCCCCGTCAACTTTAAGGTGGTTGAGATCCACACCCGAGTCCTTTTTCATGGCCACCATGATGTCCAGGGTCTGGTAGGCGTTGGCCTCCAGCACGGCACGGGCAATGTGGCCTTTGTTGACATAGCGGGTGAGGCCGGCGATGACACCGCGGGCGTCGGAGCGCCAGTAGGGGGCGAACAGGCCGGAAAAGGCCGGCACGATGTAGGCGCCGCCGTTGTCGTCCACGGTTCGCGCCAGCGTCTCCACCTCCGGTGCCGAAGCGATCATCCCCAGATTGTCCCGCAGCCACTGAACCAGGGACCCGGCGACGGCCACCGACCCTTCCAGGCAGTAGACTGGTTTTTGGCCGCCGATCTGGTATGCCACAGTGGTCAGCAGGCCATGGGTGGACCGGACCGGCCGGGTACCGGTGTTGAGCAACAGGAAACAACCGGTACCATAAGTATTTTTGGCTTCACCGACCCCAAAGCAAGTCTGGCCTACCAACGCGGCCTGCTGATCTCCCAAGGCGCCGCATACGGGTACCGAGGCGCCGATCGGACCGTCTTTCGAGGAGTGTCCCCACGTATTTTTGTCGATAGAGGGAACAATCCGCGGCAGCATCTGCCGAGGAATGTCCATGACCTTGAGGATCTGATCATCCCAGGCCATGGTTTCCAGGTCCATGAGCAGGGTCCGCGAGGCATTGGTCACATCGGTAACGTGGGCGCCACCGGCGGCCCCGCCGGTGAGTTGCCAGATGATCCAGGTTTCGATGGTGCCGAACAGGGCCTGGCCTCTATCCGCAGCCGCTTTTGCCCCGGCAACATTATCCAGAATCCATTTGATCTTCGGTCCGGAGAAATAGGTGGCGATGGGCAGTCCGGTTTTTTTGCGGAAGCGATCCTGCCCGCCCTCTTTTTCCAGGAGGCTGCAGATTTCGTCGGTGCGCGTACACTGCCAGACAATGGCATTGTGGTAGGGCTTGCCGGTTTTCTTGTCCCAGACCACGGCGGTTTCGCGCTGGTTGGTAATGCCGACGGCGACAATCTCTTTTCCTGAAACACCGACTTTTCCCAGGGCACCCTTGATCACGCGCCGGGAATTTCCCCAGATCTCCAGGGGGTCATGCTCCACCCAGCCCGGTTTGGGAAAGATTTGCTTGTGCTCCATCTGGTCCACGGCGGCGATCCGGCCCTGGTGGTCAAAAAGCATAAACCGGTTGCTGGTGGTGCCCAAATCCAATGCACCGATGTAGCCGGCCATGTGTCGCTCCTTTCCTTATTCGGCGTCATCCTTTCGGGTTGTCATCCAGGCCGTCGGCCACGGCTTCGATAGCGCCGTAGGCCGTGGCCACGGCCAGCCCGGTACCGCTTTTGGTGCGAATCCAGTCCTGGTGGGCCAGGATCGAGCCGGCGGCATAGAGGTTGTCGTATACCGGCCGGGCGGTTGCCGTCACCGGGCGAAACCGGTTGTCCACTTCTATTCCGGCAAGATTGATGGCGTGGCCCTTGGGATCCAGAAAGGCCTCCCGGTGCCAGCAGCCGCGGTTTTCCGGTTGGCAGACCGGTATATCCAGGAGCGTTTCGCAAATGCCACGGCGTTCAGCCACCAACCCTTTCCCCAAAAACCGGCCGGTGGCCAGCAGCACACGGTCAGCCATGACGGTTGTCTCGGGTTTGGTTCTGCCTATTTCGAGGACAAATCGGCCGTCTCTTCGACGGTGGATGGTATGCACCGTGTGGTGATAAAAGGCGTTGACCCCCAACCCGGGCATGTGCATGTCGAAGGCCGCTTTGAGGCGAACACCGGAAATGGCCGGCGGCATGGTGGGAATCTCGAAGACCGACACACCCAGCATCTTAACGATATCTTTGCGAACGGTTTCGGTATCATGGATGCCGAGAATGGCCGGCAGCCCCACATATTCCGCCAGGCCCAGTTGGGGTCGAATGGCATCGGCCAGTTTGCGGCGAGCATCTTCCGCCTGCAGTCCGCGGGCGATCTGCTCGGCATATTTGGGCCCCAACCGGTTTTCCCAGGGCAGGTCGATTGACGCGGCCTTCAAATCCGGCCATGATGGTTTCAGTGTGCTCACAATTTGTGTCGCACTGAAGCCACGCAGCCCCCGGATGTCAACAATCAGGCAGGGCGCCTTCGCCGCTAGCGCCAACACCCCGGTCCACATCGTCTCAGGCACCCGGAAGGTGCGCTTGATGGTGCCCACCGGTGTGATCAGCCGGGCATTTTTGTCCGGGTATCCCTGGTAGGGGTATCCGGCCGCTTCTAAAAATCCCGTCAGTAGATCCATGGCGGAACGGATCTGGGCGTTGGACACGCGACAAAAGGGATGGTTGGGATAATCCTGCCTGAGCATTTGCAAGCCCTGCCAGGGATTGTCGATCAGCACCCGTGAGCTGCCGTGCGAGACACCGTAGAGATCGAACAATCCGCTGGCATACAAGGTTTCGCCGGTGAGTCCCGCCTGGACGGTGGGAATTCCGCGACGGGAGGCGAACAAAGCGGCCGCCATCCCCGCCATACCGGCACCAATGACCATCAACCGACATTTTATCGGTTCTGTACGGGACGCTTTCATGGTTTATTATTTTTTGGCTGGGTTGCCTGCACGGTAGCCCGTTCTTGAGAGCGCAGAACGGGGCAGCAAGAGGCTCTTTCTTGAAGGCATTAGGCGGTTTCGCTTACATCGAGTCCCAACAGTCCGCAGTGAAGCGCCTCTTGAAGTTCAGCCTGGGAGACGGCAGGCCCCCACAGCAGCGGCTGCATCCCGCGCCAACGCTCGTTGAGAAAAGCCTTTAGCTCGCCGACGCCTTCACGACCTTCGAGCATTCCCTCATTGTACATATGGGCGGTAATGCGCAAACTGCAAAAGGACCCTTGGCACGGTCCCTTGCCCACCCGGCTGCGCTGTCCCATCTCGAGCAAGCCGGGACGATGACCGTCGGTCGTCAGAGAGGCAACGATCTCGTTAAACACGCTGGTCGGTACCATTTCGCATTCGCACAGCAAAAGATCCGAGGGGTCTTTCCTCCTGAACCACATCTTCGGGGTCAGCCCCGGCTCGGTATAGCGGGCCTCACTGGAGGCGGGCAGGGGGTCTTTGGCTGTCCGACAGGGGCTGGTGTTTCCCAACCGTCGGCAGACCAGATCGGCGGTCTTTTCAGCCATGAGCCGGTAGGTCGTCAGTTTACCACCGGTGATGGAGATGAAATTGTCCAGCCCGTCCGCTTCATGGTCCAACAGCGAATAACCGCGGCTCACCGCCCGGTCATCGGTCCCGTCGCCGCTCCGCACAAGGGGACGGACACCGGCATAGGCGCGAATGTACCTTGTATGCGCCAATTTGGGTATCACGGCCCTGCCATCATCGATCATGGCGTCGATCTCGGCTGTGGTGGGGCGGTAGTTGTCCGGCACGTCGATCCGTTTGGAGGTGGTACCAAAAATGGAAACCGTGCTCGCCGGCACCAGAATGTCGGCATCCGCGGCCATGCGCAGCCGGTTGATCACCCGCTCGCCGATGCGCGTCTGGCAGATAATCAGGGTCCCCTGGGAATAGACCATCTTGATGCGACCACCGGCCATGGCCGCCACCTCTGCGGCCCAGGCCCCACCGGCATTGACGATCTGGTCGGCCTGGACAAGGATCTCGATCCCACGCCGGTTGTCCTTCAACCGCACCGTCGCGATACGGCCCCCACGCCGGTCAAATCCGACCACCTGGTGATGCAGCAGTTGCCGGGCTCCCAAGCCGCCGGCTTGGGCCAGGTTGTCCAGGGAAAGCTTGAACGGGTCGATGGAGGCGTCCGCCACCGCAAAAGCGGCAATCGTCTTCGTTGAAAGCGACGGCTCCATTTCCAGAGCATCCTTCGGATCGACGGAAACGGCGACAATGCCGCATCGGCGGCATCGGTCGGCAAAATCGGCAATGTATCGTTCGTCATCTCCTTCGACGGCGACGAAAAGGCCCCCGGTGTCTTCCACACACTGGGGGGCCAGGCGTTTGATCAGCGCGCCTTCATCACGACACTCGCGGGCCGCGGCCGGGTCCGAAGCGATATACCGGGCACCGGAGTGCAGCAGGCCGTGGTTCCCGCCGGAGGCTCCCGCGTTGATGTCCCGTTTTTCAACCAGGATACAACGGACGCCGCGAAGGGCCAGGTCTCGGGCCAGGCCCGCACCCGTAGCACCACCGCCGATAATCAACACCTGGGTTGACAACGTTTTGTTCATCTTACCCTTGAGGAAACGTGCCCCGATGGCATCGGTTCCCAGATAACGGATGTTTTCACTTGAGAAAAAACACCACGAATGTTAAGAGATAGGATCATCGGATTCTGCAATGCGTGAGGTAAAAGTAGCACGCTATTGAAATAATGTCACTTAATAATATTCGTTTAATATCCCTTTTGATTAAATATTTCTTAAACGAAAACCATCCTCGCGGAGGAAAATACGGTCTGAGTGAGTAAAATGAACGAGCCTGCCGGAATGCCGACGAATGCCGGAAAAAACGGCAAGGTGGCGCCGGTTCGCAAGCGCCACGAAAAAATCAGAAAAATGGTGCAGGCCCGAGGTTTTGTAGCCATCGAGACCCTGGCACAGTTCTTTTCGGTGACCCCCCAGACCATTCGCCGGGACATCAATACGCTCAGTGAAAAGGGTCACCTGTTCCGCTACCACGGCGGTGCCGCCATGCCCATCTCCATGGAAAAGGTGTCCCACAACGACCGCAACGTGGACTGTTTCCACGAAAAGCAGAAGATCGCCCAACTGTTGGCCCAGCAGGTTCCGGATAACGCGTCTCTGTTTATCAATATCGGCACCACGACGGCGGCCATCGCCCACGCCCTGTGCAACCACAAACGCCTTCGGGTGATCACCAACAACCTGAATGTGGCTTCCATCATGAGTGCAAACGAAAAGTTCGAGGTCATTGTCGCCGGCGGCCTGGTCCGCCGGCGGGACCAGGGCATTGTCGGCGAAGCCACCATTGATTTTATCCGTCAGTTCAAGGTGGACTACGGCATCATCGGGATCAGCGGCATCGACCTGGACGGCACCCTGTTGGAATTCGACTACCGCGAGGTCCGGGCCGCCCGCGCCATCATCGATAATTCGCGCAAGGTGTTCCTGGCGACCGACCATACCAAATTCGGCCGCAACGCAATGGTTCGACTCGGGGGCATCGCAGATATTGACTGCCTGTTCACCGACCGTCAGCCACCTGCCGGCCTCGCCGAAATCATCGCCGCATCGGAGGTAGATCTTCACGTTGCCTGAAGCGGTTGCCCGGCGCTCGAAGGGCCGGTACATATTATCGAAGATAGCGGCCGGATTCGACAACCATCGTTGTTTTTCGCTTGCGAAAATTGGCGACACAATTGCCCCACCGGCATTCGGATTTGCGTTTGACTTTGGCCACAGCCTCCGTTAAGTACGGCCCAACCATCGAACGCGCATGAAAGGACAACCCATGAACGACGCCGATAAAACCGCCTGCATCTCGCCGGTGCGACTGGGATACAAAAGCCCATTCAAGTTCAAATGCCATCCCGGGGTATCGTGCTTTACCCAGTGCTGCCGGGGAATTACCATCATCTTGACCCCCTACGACATCATTCAAATGAAAAACCGGCTGGGCCTCTCTTCCCGGGAATTTCTGGCCATCTACACCGAACCGCACATGCTGGAAAAGACCGACTTGCCCATGGTCACCCTCAAGCTGCTAGATGACGAGCGTGAATCCTGCCCCTTCGTTAAGGACAAGGAGGGATGCATCATTTATGAAGATCGCCCCACCTCCTGCCGCTATTACCCATTGGGGACGGCCACCCTACAGCACAAGGAAGGCGCTGACGACGAGGGCTTTTTCTTTTTTATCAATGAGCCCCACTGCAAGGGCTTCGAGGAAGACGGCAACTGGACCGTGGCCGAATGGCGGGACGACCAGGGCGTGAATTTGCGTGACGAGATCAACCGCGAATGGACGGACCTGGTGGTGCGCAAGCGTTCTTTTCCGCCCAACATCAAACTGACCGAAAAGGCCAAACAGATGTTTTTCCTGGTGAGCTACGACATCGACAAATTCAAGGATTTTGTCTTTGAAAGCTCTTTTTTAGAGCGCATCAAGGTGGATGACGTCACCGTGGAAAAAATCAAGACCGATGAAATCGAACTGCTCAAATTCGGGATGGAATGGCTAAAAAGCATTCTGTTCAAACAAACCGACCCCGACCAGCAGGCGGCGAATTTCGCGGACCACGGCCAACCCGCCGACCCATGAACGGATCAGTCTTTCATAGATACGCTTCCGTTCCCACGGTTTTTTCTTGGGGATTCAGACCGAGGCAGAGGCCATGCGCCGGCTTTCAGCGGACGATATCACCCACCGCGAAACCGGATCCGCTGACCACCGAACCTTCCGAGTAGGTCTGTTCCACTTCCGTCAATTTGATTTTGCCGACGGTTTTGTATCTGATCTTTAGGACCTTACCCGTATTCGGATCTTTGATGACTTTTCCTTGCCGCCAAAGGGTCACCGTCTGACCGCTTTTTAAGCCGGCGTTTTCACCCTTGTTCAACGTAATGATTTCGCCGTCGACATCGGCCACCACAGCCTTTCCGATGGGTTTGGGGCCTTTCGATGCGCTCAGTGAGGTTGCTTCGATCTTGGAAGCCACCTTCTTGATGGCCCCGCGCATGGCTTCGGTGGCGCGTTTTTCATTAAAACTTTCGCCACCACCGAAACCGAACGCCCTTATCGACAGAGAACTGCTGCTATGACTGGCCGTATCGGCAAAGACAATTTTGCCGGTGGTCGAATCGATCATGCGAATGTCAACGGCGGAATGGTAGCCGACCTTCCCGACATTGACACCACCGCCCCCGCCGCCACTGCGGCTTTGGCCATACTCCGTGACCGCGCCCGTGATGATGAAGTTGACGCCGATCACCTTGCCAATACGGGCGGCCGTCGACGGATCGACCAGGCCGGAAGCACCCAGTTTCTGCTCCTTGAGCACCGCACCCAGTTGTTCACGCTCAAACATTTCGAACTTACCGGTTTTTACCAGCTCCGTAGTCAGCACATCGGCGGCACCGGATCCCAAACGCCAGCCCCCATGCTGTGACCGATTTTCAAAATCCATAACCGCCACACGCGGACCGGCCCAGCCCGAAGCTGCGCCAGAAAAAAAAATAAACATAGCCAACACACAGATTTGGTTGCATCGTTTCAAACGGACACCTCCAAGGCAAATTGTATTTCAAACTCGTACCGGTTAAAAAAATCAATACCCGTGGTAACACAACCTCTCCAGAAGATCGCCATCATTGAGCCGCGCATCGACGTCCACATTGAAGAATTCGGCCAGGGGCGCAAGAATCTGTGGATTTTTCGACTGAACGCTTTTGGCGATGCCGACTACCACCTCGAGGCCGGCCCGGCTCATTTTACCCAGGGGGGGGCGACAAGGACCAGACGGCAAGCCCAAAAGTTGCATCAATGTCTTCAAGGCCAACGGATTTCTTGCCCGGCAGACCACTTCGCCGTACGGCGTTTTTTCCATGGTCTTCACCGTCACCAGCCCGAACAGCGGCGCGAGGGCATCGGCCAGTATTTTGGCTTGCTCGAGCTCTTCGTTCGCCAGAAGACCAACCAGATCGCTCATGGCCCGGGGAGCGACGTTGGACACCACCGAAATCACGCCTGCCGCGGAGATGTCCGGGTCAGTCATCATTTGAAAAGTCAGCCCGTCATCGCCGGAAAAAATGGAAAACGCGGGCCCGCAGCATTGGCGGGTTCGTCGCATGTTGTCGAGATCGCCCGTGGCCTCTTTTACCATGCTGACGTTGGGATGATCCCCGAACAATAGGGCCAGGTCTTCGGGAAGCAGCTGGGCGCCGGTTCGTCCCGGAATCACATAGGGAATAAGGGTTAAATCGGGAAAAGCAGCGGCCACCGGCGCAATGTATTCTTTTCTGATCTCCAGGGAGCTGGGCCCGTTATAGTAGGGGTCTACCAGCAACACCGCATCGGCACCGGCCTCGACGGCGTGGCGTGTGGCCGACAGGGCCTCTTTCGTATTGTTGCTACCGGCCCCGGCGATGCACAGGCATTTTCCTTTGGATTGCTTCGAAATGATCTGAACGACCCGGAAATGTTCTTCCCAGGCCAGGGTGGGGCTTTCACCGGTGGTACCCACGGCCAAAATACCGGTAATACCATTTTGAATCTGAAAATCAGCCAGGCGGGCAAGCCCCGTTTCATCGACCGATACACCGTCGAAAGGCGTCACCATCGCAGTATAACATCCTGAAATCATATTACCTCCTGAAAATGATCGCTTGTTCGAAAAAACACTAATGAAGTTGGGGCGTTATGTCAAGTGAAAAGCAAGGCGCCACCGATTATTTTGCTTGACACGACAAAGCAGCCGCGTTACCCATCCTGGCTTTATAAGCTTTATAAAAACCGATCGGTGGAACCACCGGAAAAGGATGTTACCATGAGCAAAGCACCAAATGCAGAAGCATTCATTGAACAGCAGAAAAATGCCATCGCCTCCAATCCCGATTGCGGCACGTCCCACTACAACCTTGGTGTCGCCCTGCTTGGACAGGGAAAAATCGAAGCGGCCGAACAATCATTGATCACGGCCATCGACTGCAGCCCCGGCCTGGCTGAAGCTTACGTCCAGATGGGCGGCATCTGCCTGAAACGCGGAGATACGGAAGGCTGCCTGGACTGGAACCAACGGGCCGTGAAAGTCAAGCCCGGTTTTTCCGAAGGGTGGGGAAACATCGGGTTTGTCCTGCTCCAGCAGGGCGACACGGAAGGGGCCATCAAAGCCCTGGAAAAAGCCACGGTGTTCAATTTCCGTTTCATTCAGGCCTTCTCCACCTTGGCCAATGCCTATCTGATGAACGGCCGGATCAAAGAGAGCATCGAGACCAACCTGAAGACCTTGAAGCTTTCTCCCGACTTTGCCGTTGCCCATAACAATTTGGCCATCGCCTACCTGGAAGACGGGCAGCCGGCCCTTGCCGTGGAACACGCCGATAAGGCCGTGGAACTGGGCTATGATGTGGCACCGGAGATCATGAAAGAGCTGGAAACCTACCGCCCATGATCGCCCTTGCCGGGTAAACGGACAGTGACCACCAAGGGTCCGGATGCCCGTTTCACTTCACATTTGCCGAGAGCCGCCGCTTCATGCCGACCGTCTCATTTTTTCTCTCCACAACCGATCATCCCATCGATGAAGACCATCCGTTGTGGTCCCGTCCGTTGCCTGACAATCGGCGGCCCGGGGTGGTAATACCGGCAGGGGTTGAAACCATAACCTATGGCAACTATTTTTCAGCGGTGGCCCAATTTTGTGCGGCCGACGGCTGGAACCGGGTTTTAAAGGCCGCCTCCCAAAAATTGGCACAACCGGTGGCCCTACGCGACCTGACGCGTCTGTCTGTTTTTTTAGAAAAACACGGGGCCTTTTATCACCCGGCCCGACTCCGGGTGGCGGTCAAGGATCAGACGCTCTGTTTTGTGGTCAACGTGGCGGCATCCAACAACGGGCGCCAGGCTCTGTCCCACGAGGTCAAGGCGCTTGAACACCTCAATGATCAGCGGCCTTTCGACTGGTTTCCCAGGGTTTACGATTGTGTTTCGGATAATCTGCCCATGTACCTGGGGGACTGGTTTGACGGATTTCATGAATTTCACCTGACCCGGCAACCCGATAGCGACAAACGGGCCATCGTCGTCTGGGATGGGGCAGCCGAACGCCGTCTGCTTTCCGTCAAACAAACGGCGGATCTATACCGCCAGGCCACCATGATCCTGGCCGCCTGCTACGACCCGAGTACCTCATGCCAGATTTTCCCCTGGCACCATGCCGCCGGTGACTTTGTGGTTCGGGTTGATGATGAGCAGGTGACGGTCAAATTGATTTCCGTCCGAAATTATATTCGCCTGACCGGAACCAAAACGGAACCGGACAACGAACGGGCGCTTCTGGATGCCCTGGTGGTTTTTTTTATCCATTTGTCCGTGCGCATGCGCCTGGACCGGATTGACGGGGTATCAGCGGTTGTCTGGGCACCGGACGGTTGCCTTGCGCCCATCGTCGAAGGGTTTTTTCAGGGGCTGGACCTGACCGCCCGGATGAACGGTTTTCCCGAAGCGTTTCCCGAGGCCTTCCGGCACTATTGCAATCACCACGATGCTAAGGATCTGTTGGCCATGGCAGGCAGGATCACCGAGACCCTTTTTGACGAGCGATCCGAAGAGCGCCGTGTCATCGACGGCAACCTGACCAACCACATCGATGATATTTGCCGGATATTATCGGCCGGATAACGGGCGGTGACGAGGTCGCCGCCGTCAATCGCGCAGTGCCGGGATCGAATACCACATAGTGAGGTTTTGAAACCACGACTAACAACATTTTGTGTGAACGTCCTGCCGGTGACACCACCGGCGGCTTAACTGCGCGAAACCATGCTTTTTTATTGACAAGCCCCATGATTAATTCTATGTCTGCTCTTTGCAGATTTATTGACGAAAATCATGCGATTCTAGCGATCCCGACAATATGATGAAGAAAAAATTCGAGAGGAGGTGACCTTGAATCCCCCGTCGGGGGCGGTTTTATATCTATTGGCAGGTTGGTTTACTATCAATTCAAATGGAGGTAAAAGATGGCAAAGCATGCAACCCCTTTGTTGGACCAGCTCGAGTCCGGGCCGTGGCCGAGCTTCGTATCAGACCTGAAGCAAGAAGCCGCGAACAGGGCCAAGAACGAGAAGAACGTGGAATTCCAAATTCCCCAGGACTGCGTGGACGACCTTCTGGGTGTATTGGAACTGTCTTACAAACACGGCGTGACCCACTGGAAACACGGCGGTATCGTGGGTGTTTTCGGTTACGGCGGCGGGGTAATCGGCCGCTACTGCGACCAGCCGGAAACGTATCCCGGCGTGGCGCATTTCCACACCATGCGCGTCAACCAGCCCGGCGGTAAATACTACAGTACCGATTTCCTGAAAAAACTCTGCGACCTGTGGGAATTCCGCGGCTCCGGCATCACCAATATGCACGGATCCACCGGTGATATCATCCTTATCGGAACCTCCACTCCCCAATTGGAAGAGATCTTCTTTGATCTGACCCACAAGTTCAATCAGGACCTGGGCGGCTCCGGCTCCAACCTGAGAACCCCGTCCGACTGTGTCGGGTCTTCGCGTTGTGAATACGCCTGCTACGACACCCAGGCCATCTGCTACACCATGACCCAGGAATACCAGGACGAACTGCACCGTCCGGCGTTCCCCTACAAATTCAAATTCAAGTTCGACGGTTGCCCCAATTGCTGCGTGGCCTCCATCGCCCGTTCGGATATCTCCTTCGTGGGAACCTGGAAAGACGACATCAAGATCGACCAGGAAGCGGTCGCCGGTTACGTCGGCGGCGAATTCGCCCCCAACGGCGGCGCCCACAGCGGCCGCGACTGGGGTGCCTTCGACATCGAAAAAGAGGTTGTCGGCTTGTGCCCCACCAAATGCATGAAGTATGAAAACGGAAAGCTGCTGATCAACACCCCAGAGTGCACCCGCTGCATGCACTGCATCAACGTCATGCCCAGGGCGCTGCATATCGGTGACGACCGTGGATGTTCCATGCTGGTCGGCGCCAAGGCCCCCATCCTCGACGGCGCCCAGATGGGCTCCCTGCTGGTGCCTTTCATCAAGGTTGAAGAGCCCTACGATGAGATCAAGGAAATCATCGAAGCGATCTGGGACTGGTGGATGGAAGAAGGCAAGAACCGCGAGCGACTCGGCGAACTTCTTAAACGCCAGGGTTTCCAGAAATGCCTTGAAATGACCGGCATCAAACCGGTGCCCCAACATGTTCAGGAACCGCGCCACAACCCCTATATCTTCTGGAAGGAAAACGAGGTTGAAGGCGGCTGGGATCGTGACATCAACTTATTCAGAAAAGACCACCAGAGATAGAGGGGAGGAATCACAATGGCATTTATTTCTTCAGGTTACAATCCCGACAAACCGATGGAAGATCGGATTACCGACATCGGTCCGCAAAAATACGATCTTTTTTACCCGCCGGTCATCGCCAAGAACAAGGGCAAATGGCTGTATCACGAAATCATCAAGCCGGGCGTGCTGGTGCATGTTGCCGAAAGCGGCGACGAGTGCTACACCGTGCGTGTGGGCGGCGCCCGCCTGATGAGCGTAACTCACATCCGCGAGATCTGTGAGATCGCCGACAAACATTGCGACGGCCACATGCGTTTCACCACCCGCAACAACATCGAGTTCATGGTGGACAACAAGGCCAAGGTCGAGCCCCTGATTCAGGACCTGGAAAGCCGAAAGTTTGACGGCGGCAGCAGCAAGTTTCCTATTGGCGGCACTGGTGCCGGCGTGACCAACATCATTCACACCCAGGGATGGATTCACTGCCACACCCCGGCCACCGATGCATCCGGCCCGGTCAAGGCCACCATGGATGTGCTGTTCGACGAATTCAAAGATCACCGCCTGCCGGCCCAGCTGCGTGTTTCCCTGGCCTGCTGCCTGAACATGTGCGGCGCCGTGCATTGCTCCGATATCGCCATTCTGGGCTACCATAGAAAACCGCCGATCATCGATAACGAATATCTGGACAAGATGTGCGAAATTCCGCTGGCCATCGCGGCCTGCCCCACCGCCGCCATTAAACCGGCCAAGGTCAAAGTGGGCGATGCTGAGGTCAAGTCGGTGGCCGTCAACAATGATCGCTGCATGTTCTGCGGCAACTGCTACACCATGTGCCCCTCGCTGCCGCTGGCCGACAAGGAGGGTGACGGCATCGTTCTGA
Organism: Desulfobacteraceae bacterium UBA2771; assembly: GCA_002352605.1. Classification (GTDB taxonomy): domain Bacteria; phylum Desulfobacterota; class Desulfobacteria; order Desulfobacterales; family Desulfosarcinaceae; genus Desulfosarcina. Next base: position 44,097 of record DEIP01000191.1, read on the forward strand.
TGGTGGGCGGTAAGGTCTCCAACCGTATCAGCACCCCCAAGTTTTCCAAGGTTGTTGTGGCATTCATTCCCAACGAAATGCCGCGCTGGGAGTCCACCACCGCTTGCATCAAAAAAATCGTCGATACTTACTCCGCCAATGCCAATAAGTATGAGCGCCTGGGCGACTGGGCCGAGAGAATCGGCTGGGAGCGGTTCTTTGAAAAATGCGAACTTGAATTCACCCATCATCTCATCGATGACTTCCGTGATCCCGCCTACTACACCTGGCGCCAGACCACGCAGTTCAAGTTCTAAACAGTTCCATATGAACGGATGGCGGGGGGAGGCCGCGTGCGCCCCCTGCCTTATTCAAAAAGGGGTTACAATGGAATACGAAGAGGCAAAAAAGCTGATCGTCGAACAATTGACCAAGAAGCTGAAAACAAAAAGCAAATTCTACTTCAACGACCTGTCCAAAATTCTGGGCATGAAGCCTCGTGAGGCAAAAAAGATCGTCAACAAGCTCGTACAGGAGGAGGTTCTGGAATACTGGTCTTCAGGAAGCACGTCCATGTACGGTATGCCCGGCACCGGCAAACAATCCCTTGCAGAGCACGAAGACTAACGCATCTCGATTTGCGACGGGAGGCCGCGCTATGGATCATCCGCCGCCATGTACACATAGTTGATACAGGTTCCACACAACCAGCCGCCCCTGACAATCCCGGGTGTCGTTGTCGCCGCCTTGAGGGGGGGGGCGGGGAAAACCATCTTTTCCGTGGGCATCGTTGCTGCGTTGCGGAACCTGGGGCGGTTCGTCGCGCCCTTTAAAAAGGGTCCGGATTATATCGATGCCGGCTGGCTCGCCCTTGCGGCCGGCCGGCCCTGCTACAATCTGGACACCTTTCTCATCGACCGGGACACGATCCTCGGATCATACCACGCCCGCACCCAAAACGCCGACTTTGCCGTCATCGAAGGCAACCGCGGCCTTTACGACTGCATCAACACCGAAGGAAAAACCAGCACCGCTGAACTGGCCAAACTGCTGGGCCTGCCGGTGATCTTGTGCATCGATGCCACCAAGACCACTCGTACCATGGCTGCCGTGGTGGGCGGCATTGCCGCATTTGACCCGGATGTGCGCATTGGTGGCGTGGTCTTGAACCGGGTGGCCGGCAAGCGGCACCGGAGCATTCTCACCCGGAGCATTGAAGCGTACACCGGCATTCCCGTCCTGGGCGCGGTGCCGAAGCTGAAAGAACAACGCTTTCCCGAACGCCACATGGGGCTGGTGCCCACCCCTGAACACAGTTGGGCCAAGCCTTCCATCGATGCCATTCGGTCGGTTGCCGAGAAGCATCTGGATCTTGAGCGTATACAGCGACTGGCCGCAACGGCAAAACCGGCTAAAGTAATCGCACGCGCCGAGACCGCACCAGCCGGTGCAACATCCGTTTCAGACAAGTCTACCATCGGCATCTTACGAGACGCGGCCTTTCAATTCTACTATCCGGAAAACCTGGAAGCCCTGGTGGCCGCCGGTGCGCGCCTGGTGTTTGCCAGCCCCCTGACCGACCGTCACCTACCCCCGGTAGACGCCCTGTATATCGGCGGCGGCTTCCCGGAAACCCATGCCCTTGAATTACAAGACAACGCCACCTTTAGAAACGAATTGAAGGCCCTGGCCGACAACGGGTTGCCCATATACGCCGAATGCGGGGGACTCATGTACCTGGGAGAACGCCTGATATTACCGGAACGCACGTATGAAATGACCGGCGTCCTGCCGGCGGTGTTCGGCTTTTCCAAACGGCCCCAGGGTCATGGCTACACCATCGTCCGTGTGGAAAAGGAGAATCCGTTCTTTTCAACAGGCACGACCCTGCTGGGCCACGAATTTCATTATTCCAGCGTGAAGGATTGGAAAGGAAAAGAGAAAAATCTAACCTTTTCAATGGAACGCGGTACCGGTTTCCTGAATGGAAAAGACGGGGTCTGCATCAACAATGTCCTGGCCACCTACACCCACATCCACGCCCTGGGCACACCGGCATGGGCGCCTGCGCTGGTACGGGCCGCCCAACGTTACCGGCGGACGGCACCCGATTGACCGAAAAGGCCGATTCCACCGTTTAATGGAATCACTTCTTTTTTTTCGGGTGGCACTTGGTGCACGTCTGGGGGGCGACCTTTGTCTTATTTTTCTTGTTGTAGGTCTTGTGACAGCCGATACAGTTGGCATGGATGGCCTCGGCGTGGTACGCCATCTCCTTGGCCCTCATCTCTTTTTTGGAGACCTTGCCGGCCTTCATCTCTTTTTTTAGCTTGCCGGGTATCCGGCCGGGTATCTTGTGGCATTCGATGCAGTTCTTGACGTCGTCACCCGGCTTCACATCCAGCGCTTTGCCTTCGTCGTCGTGGTGGCAATCGCCACAACCGATCTTGTACTCTTCGTTGTGCTTCTTGTGGGTGAAGTTGACAAGGGCCTTGGTGTGCTTTTCGTAAGTCTCGTTCTGCATCTTAATCACATCTTTGACATCCTTACCCGCATAGATGGATCCAGCGGTGAACATCAACGCCAAGCAGATCGCTGCCGATACGATTAAACTTCTTTTTCCCATAACCTCTATTCTCCTCTTCCATGGTTGGTTACACACCAAAAATCACTCCGCCAGGAATGTCTATCAATCCTCATGCCCGCTGTCAATGGGAATCCAAAACCGGTATTATTTGTGTATTTTTAAATAGTTGTTGAACAACCGAGGGCTGATCCGACAGGTTTGGTCGAAGTCCGCCATCATCTCAAAACCCGGAACCAGTGCTTTAACGACGGGGATATCCAGATCCTTGCGGGTAATGTTAATATAAATGGGAGAAAATCCATTGGCCAGCAGCGTATTTTCCACCAGCATGAGATCCGCATCCGGTGTGCCGGTTGAAAAATCGGGCAGGGTTTCGAATTCAAGCCGGGGCAGATCCGGCGGCGCCGGGGCCGAGGGTGGACCCAATGGATAGGGATATGGCGTTTCGGTCAATGCCGACAACACGGCCCGTTTGCCATCGAGGTTGGCTCCGCCGCCTTTGGCCACCGTGCCGTTCCGATGGGTCACGAAACAAGTGCAGCAGGGGATGCCGTAAGCCGGGCTGATGTCTTGAAACTGCAGATGAATGCCACGTGCCCGGTAATCCTCGAACAACGCGTTCATGCGGGCATCTTTGGAATAGATACGGAAACAGCGCGATGGGTGATACGGATTCACCGCTTCACTGTCCCGTTCGAGCAATTCATACAGGGCGCTGAGCCGGGCTTCGGCCACGCTGTTTCCCGATGCCAGACCGGTGGATCCCAAGCCGGAAAAAAGGGAGCGTTCGTCAAGATTGGAGAACAGGAAAACGCATTGCACCGGCACCCAGATGGCTTCGGTGCCGGCCACGGTCAATTGATCCCCTTTTATCCAGTACAACGGCTCGTCTTTGTAGGGCACCTCAAGCACCAACGCATTGGGGTCCAGAAGCGGGTAACCGCCGGCCGCCAGCAGGGATAGGGAACCATGCATCACCGGGTGGGGCCGGCGGGTTCCCACGATTCCCGTTTCATCGACACCGGCAAAGGAAGAACACCGCTCGGCCACCTCCATGAGGCAGGAGGCCCGGGCGGCCTCCAGGGAGAGACCCCGGCCGTATGAGGTCTGGATGCCGGATACCGTGTAATTCAACCGACCGCTTTTCACACCGTGGTGAAGATGCCATTTGCGCAGCAGGGCGTAGCGGCTAAGCGAGGATTGGTGACGCATCTCCGGCCCCTCGAAAATATCCAGACTGCCGAGCCGCGCCATGGCATGCCGGATGGTCGTTTCCAGCGGTGGCCTCGGTGGGCCCGCGTCGCTCATCTCCGTTAGGTACCGTTCGGTAACCGCCTTCAGGTGGGCCTCGGTGGGCAGCGGATCGTCACTACCGTCAACACCATCTACCGGAAAGGAGAGCCCCGTTGCTGCCGGCGGCGGCACGGGGCGGTGCCGGGTAATGTTGGCATGAAACAATTGCGCCCAGGCGCGGTGAATCGTTCCATCAGGTTGTGAAGCAGACCGCAGAAAAACCAGCGGCGTCTGCCCCGCCAGGGCCTTGTGTTCACGGCGGCTGAAGCGTTTCTTGATCGCGGAGAATTCATCGTGAACCGTGGTGGCTTCCAGTAACAGTGCCCTGATTACGGCGTCCGTCGTATCAACTGTTTCCAGCAGACGACCCAGCGCAACAGGGGAGATCTTTCCGATGCACTCCAGCAGGTGGGTGTGCATGAAACTGTCGTTGGGGTGTTGGCGCAGGTAGGCAAAACCCGCCTCAAGCCGCGGTGGCGGCTGGGGGTCGGCGGAAAAGTATCCGGTACTGGCCGCCGTCCCTTTTGGCTCGATCCGGTAGTCGAACGGTTGTTCAAAAGGGCGCATTACTTGCCGGGGCTGTCTGCTTCAGCGGAGGATGCCGGGGCTTCCTTCTTACGACCGAACATCCGGGCGCCCACGATACTGATCTCATACAGCACCATCAACGGCAGGGCCATCATGACCTGGGTGATTACGTCGGGCGGCGTCAAAATGGCGGCGCCCACGAAAAAAAGAAGCAAGGCGTACTTTCGATTTTTCTTCAGGAAGGGAACGGAAACGATGCCCAGCCGCGCCAGAAATGTGATCACCAGAGGTAGCTCAAAAACGAGGCCGAAAGCCAAGAGCAGTTTGGCGGAAAAGCTCAGGTACTCCTTCATGGAGGGCATGGGGCGGATGGTTTCCGTGGCAAAGCCCAGGAAGAAATCGAACCCGAAGGGAAAGACGATGAAGTATCCGAAGAGGGCGCCACCGATAAAGAAGAAAGATGAAAGAAAGACGATGGGAATCAATAACCGCTTCTCCCGATCATAGAGGCCCGGCGCCACGAACATCCAGAACTGGTAGATGATTACCGGCGAGGCGATCATCAGCCCGGAAAGAAAGGAGACCTTGAGGAAGGTAAAAAAGGCCTCGGGCAGCCCGGTGTAGATCAGTGTTTCGCCCTGCTTCATAACGGAAATCAGGGGTTGAGCAAGAATTTGAAACAACTTGTCCTTGAATCCATATGAGAGGCCGAAGCCGATGCCCACTGCAACAAAACTGGTAATCAGCCGTTTGCGCAACTCTTCCAGGTGGGCGGTAAAGGGAATCTTGTCTTCCGTATCCTTTTCCAGGTCAGCCACGATGATTATCCCTTGGGCGTTTTTTCGTTCTGGTCGGCATCTGGGGCGGGTGCATTGCTGTCGGCAGGTGCGTTTGCATCAACGTTCGCAGTATCCGTGTTCCGTTGGTCAAAAACCGCTTTCAGGTTGTCCATGGGATTGGCGTCACTATCTTGCGTGCTTGCGGCGTCCGGCGGTTCATCCGCTATGGCGGTATCGACGGGTTTTTCAACGGTTTCGCCGGTGGTCATCTTGGTCTCTTTTTTATCGTCTCCGCCGATGTCGTCAAAGGCCGTTTTCACATCTTTGAGTTCCGAATCGATCTGCATGCTCTCTTTCAGATCGCTGGTGGCCTTTTTGAATTCCCCCATGGCCTTTCCCAAGGACTTGGCCAGATCCGGCAGTTTCTTTGGCCCGATAACGATCAGGGCCACCGCCAGAATCAGGATCATTTCCGGCATTCCGATCCCGAACATGAACGTCTCCTCTACTACGCTTGAAGTGCATGGTTCTTGAAGCGGCAACACTACTGGTTTTGGGAGGGGGTGTCAAGACAAGAGCCTGTTGCGCAAACGGCCTCCCAAGGACCCCTTCCCGGTGAAGCCCGTACTTGCTTTGAAAGCATGATTAAAATTTGTCGGGATCCAGGATCAGCAGGTAAAAGGCCCCTTTGTGCTGCATGTGGCCGGCAGCAATCTGCGCGTAGGGCCCGTCGCCCCAGAAGATGTCCACCCGTCCCGGTCCCCGGATAGCCCCGCCGGTGTCCTGGTTCAGGGCCAAGGCCGAAAAATCCATCCAGTGGTCGATACGGCCGTTGCCGTCAACCACTGGGATCTGGGTTTGCAAAAAAGCAGGCGCCGCCATGGGAAACACCCGGCGATCCACGGCAACGGAGCGTCCGGGGGTCAGATCCACGCCGATGGCACCGATGGGACCGGATGATTCGGTTTTGAAAAAGACATAGCTGGGGTTGTGGTTTAACACCTCATCCACTTCGGCGGGATGGTCTTGCAGATAGGCCTTGAGCCGTTGCATGGACATCTCGTCGGCCGGAATCTTTCCCTGGTCGATGAGCAGTCGGCCGATGCTGCGGTAAGGGTGGCCGTTGGTGCCGTGGTAGTGTACCCGAATAAAGGACCCGTTGGTCAGGTAAATCCGCCCGGAGCCCTGAATCTGGAGAAAAAAGAGATCGATGCGGTCGTCCACCCAGGCAATGGGCGGCGTTTTGTGACCAAAGGCCACGTCGGCCTCGATGGCTTGCCGATCCGGGTAGGGTACCACGGTTTTGCCCTGGAGGCGGCCGACGATACGCTTGCCCTTGAGCGCTTCCGAAAAAGGCGACAGGTCGATGACCATCAAATCCCCGGGCATGGCATGCACCGGATAGCGGTAGCGGGCGTCGGGCGTCAAGTTCCCCCTGAGGTGGGGTTCGTAGTAGCCGGTAAACAGCACTTGGCCGCTCTTGGGCCCCCCGATAGAGCGGTAGACCAGGAATCGGTCGGAAATGAACCGGTTTAGCGCCGCCGAATCGGGCCGTGTTTCGACGAAATCCCGCAGAGCCTCCAAGGAACGAATCAGATGAAGGGCGCTGTAGTTATCTTTACCAAAGCGGAAGGTGCGATCAGCCGACACGTTTTGGAGGTACGCCAAACTCTTGCCGATACCGTAGGACAAATTATCCAGAAAGAGGCCGTCCGAAAAATCGGGATAATCGGGCTTCGTCAGCCGAATTAGATCGGCTTCAGGCGTGACGGCGGGTTTTTGAAAAAACGTGCAGCCCGCGGCGAGTATCATGGTCATACCCAGAATGAGCCACATGGTGCAAAGATGGATCGAGGTCGCATTTTTCATGGGGCGATATTTTTGCGGGTAAAGGTTCCGCTTTTTCCACCGCTTTTTTTAAGCAGACAGATATCGGTGATGGTCATGGCCTTGTCGATGGCCTTGCTCATGTCGTAAAGGGTCAGGGCCGCCACGGAAACGGCTGTGAGCGCCTCCATTTCAACCCCGGTCTGATCGAGGATCCGCGCCGTGCCTTCGATGCGGAGGGAATGGCTGGCCTCGTCGGGGAAAAAATCCACCTGTACGTGGGTCAGGTTCAACGGATGGCACATGGGGATCAGGTCGGCGGTCTTTTTGGCCGCCATCACCCCGGCGATGCGGGCCGTCTCCAACACATTTCCCTTGGCCACGGTTCCGGCGACGATGCGTTGGAAGGTCTCTTCGGTCATATGAACCACGGCCTGGGCCACGGCGGCGCGCCGGGTCGGCTTTTTTTCGGTTACGTCCACCATGCGGACGCGGCCCTTGTCATCGATGTGAGTCAGTTCGGACATCTTTCACTCCCGGTCGAGGGGCGCCGGACTATACAAAAAACTCAGTTTTGGCGGTCACCGTGGTTTTTATGGCGTTAAGGGTGTCGGTCAGGGTCTCAATGACATTGTCCCGGATGTCACCGGCCACCACCAGCATCATCACGTCGTCTCCGACGGCAAGGTCGGTATCGGCGGCAATCTGCACCTGGATCGCCACGATACCCGGTCGGTCGCGCTGTTCGGCAAGCACCCGGTCGAGCCGTTTTCGATCCACGGCCACCCGTAGGCCCGTCACCTTGCGACCGTCGCGGGAGGTTCCCCGGACCACACCGTTATGGCACAGAATCATCCCCACCCGGTCGTAGGCCGGGTGCGATTTTATTTTTGAAATGATCGCATCTGCATTCATCTTTCCGATTTGCTCCCTATGGGTTCTCTTTACAGAGGGTTCTGGCCCGAACCAGGTCCTCGGGGGTGTTGATGTTGAAAAAGGAGATCAGATCCGGATCGACCTCTCGCAGATCAGCCTCGGCAACCGTTTTCACCCGAACCTTGCGAAACACCCCCTGAATCTTCAACAGGTCCCGCTCCAGCTGCCATACCATGGCCGGCAAGCAGGTTTTTTTGTACACGGCAAACATCGGCTCGAAGCCTGCCGATGTGGATGGAATGATGATATCCACTTTGTGCGCTAAGACATCCAGCAAGCGCCGGATCAGCGCACCCCTGATAAACGGCGTGTCGCAGGCGGCAAAAAAGGCGTATTCATGGGTGGCGGCGTACAGGCCGGCATGCAGGCCGTTTAGCGAACTGCGCACCGAATAGTGATCGGTAACGATCATGGCGTCGATATCCATGTAGGCTGCCGGATCGTTGGTCACCAGAACAATCTGGTCGAACAGCCGGGTATAGACCTCCAACAGGCGATCGATGATGCGCTTCCCGCCGACGCGCAAGAAGGCCTTGTTCTGTCCGTCAAACCGCTTGTTTTGTCCGCCGGCGAGAATCACGCCGGTGCAGGGTTGTGCCATCTAATACTCCCGGCAAAGATGGGGTCAGGAGGCCGTGTCGATACCCAAACGCCGAAATCGGTCGCTACGGAGCATAGAAAAATTCATAGTTAAAAGCAAGGATATTAAGGGAATCTTAGCTTGCCATGAAGCGCCCCCTTGGGTTAGGTAGTCTTCATTCGGAAACAACCAATTCGGGCAACCATTCAGACAAGGCAGGTAAGGTATGGGCGTACACCAACATCGACAAGCGGCACCGGCATCGGTTGGCGTGGGTATCCTGTCGGTGTCCACCACCCGCACGATCGATGACGACGAAAGCGGACGGTGGATTGCCAAACGGGCGAAAAAAGAGGGGCACGTGGTCCGATTCCACCAGGTGGTTTCCGACGATATCACCGCCATCCGTCATGCTGCCTTGAAAGCCATCCGGGACCATGACCTGAGGGCCCTCCTGATCACCGGCGGCACCGGCATCACCAATAAAGATGTCACCATCGAAGCCATCAAACCGCTGTTTGCCAAGGAGATGGTCGCCTTCGGCGTCATCTTCGCCCAGCTCAGCTACGAAGAGATCGATTCCGCCGCCATCCTCTCTCGCGCCACAGCCGGTGTGATCGGCGCCACCGTGGTTTTCTGCATCCCCGGCAGCAAAAAAGCTTGCCGGCTGGCCTGCAAGGCGCTGATCTTTCCTGAGCTGGGGCATGTGGTGGCCCATATTAGATAGGGCCTTTCCGTTTGGGGATAGACACCAAGTAAGGACAAGATGATCAATGCAGATAAACCGGGGGCGACACGTCGGACCTTGGCGACGAACCGGCCGACGTGCTCTTCGTTCAGGGCTGCAGGCTTTTTTTGATCTTTTCCAACTTTTTCATCAGGTTGCGGGCCTTTCTCAAATTCCGCTCCACCTCTTTTGTATCCGGGGTCCAGGTTGAAGACCGGTTCCCATTCGTTGATGGCTTCCGCGAGCTGTTGATTATCATAAAACACAACTCCCTTGTTGTAGTGCGCGTCTTTAAAACTTTCCTCACTCTGTGCGATGTAGGTGGTGCATTTATCGCATCGGCCGTCATAGGCCAGGGCCGCCCTGAAGCCCTTGGCGGCAGTCATGAATTCGCTTTTGTTGTAATCGATGAGGGCTTGCCGGAAGTAAGCGATAGAGACATGGCTTCGTATTTCGGCGTCATCGGGCCGAGCCTGGAGATACTTTTCAAATTCGGCAATGGCAGCGGGAAATTCGTTGCGGTTAAAATAGGCCATACCGCCGGCACGATACGCCAGCGCCGGGCCGGATTTGTTTTTTTCAATATACGCCCGGCAGTCGGTGCATCGGGCATCATATTGGAGCGAACTTTCGAAGGCTTCCCTCGCGGCTTCAAAATCCTGCTGGTCGAAAAGCATCAGCCCCGACTCAAAATAGGATTTGGCCAGATAGACTCGTGTCGTGCCGTCTTCGGGCGCTGCTTCCACCGCCTTGTTCAACTCGAAAATCGCATCCTCGTATTTGCCTTCGTTATACAGGATAATTCCGGTATTACGATAGGCCAAAACCTGCTCGTTCGCCTCGGTTTCAGCCCCGGCGGAATTTCCGGAAGAATACGTATCCGTCGGCGCTTCATCGTCGTGTTCAGGTCCGGCTGACGGGATGGCGTCCGGCGGGTAGGCGTATTTTACAGTCGACTTTTCTTCCTCGTCTGAGGAGACCCGTGGTGTGGCCGGTTCCGGTTGCATGGGTGCTGCCGTCAGTGCGGTCTTTTCTGGAGGGACGTTGAAGGGAAAACCGGCAATTTTAGGGACTTTTACCCTGTCGCCGACTTTAACCCGAGTGGCGTCATCCATCTCATTATACCGGGCGATCAAGTGAAACTGTTTATAGTCTCCGTAGTAAATTTGGGCCAGTTTCGAGATGCTTTGACCGGCCTGAACGGTATGCCAAACGTAGCCGGTGGTTTGTTTATCCACAGGCATTCGAACTTTCGCCCTCAGCATGCCCTGGGCGCTGGGTATCTTGATGGTTTGGCCGGGATTGACCCGAGTGGCGTCCTTAATCTTGTTGTAGCGCACAATGACGTCATATTTTCTGTAATCGCCATAGTATTTTTTTGCGATGGTGGAAAGG
>DEIP01000053.1 GCA_002352605.1 Desulfobacteraceae bacterium UBA2771
ATTTCTACATGCGATTGCCCTGATCACCTTCAGCCACACGCCATCTCTGTGGGGTTTTTTATTTCCAAAGCCATTAAATCTGCTTCTGCATGGCGATCTTGAAACTGATCTTAACAAATTGCGAGATGATTATTCATGTAAGGCATCGTTGATGCCCCGTATTTCCATCCCAAGGGTTGTTGTACAGCCAGGCATATGATAACCCTTGCACGACAATGGCGAAGCGCATTTAACAAGCTGACAATCCAACAGAAAAGTATCTGTGGGCATTCCGATCACCACCGATTCGACCCTTACATGCTTCCGCGGGTAAAACCGGCAATGGTTACGGACAACACCAATGACCAGAGTTAGGAGATGATGATGAGCACCCCAATACCCACCCGTGATGAGGCGCTGGCCCTACTTAAAGCCTACAACCAAAACGAAAGCCTGATCAAACACGCCTTTGCCGTGGAAGGGGTCATGCGCTACATGGCCAGGAAATACGGCGAGAACGAATCGGTCTGGGGGATCGTGGGCCTGATCCACGACCTGGACTACGAACAATTTCCCGACCGGCACTGCAAGAAAACAGAGGAAATCCTTAAAGCAAACAATTGGCCCGAAGACCTGATCCGCGCCGTGGTCAGCCACGGCTGGGGCATCTGCACGGACGTCAAGCCGGAATCCCAAATGGAGAAAATCCTCTTTGCCATCGATGAACTGACCGGTCTGGTGGCCACCTCGGCCCTGGTTAGGCCCACCAAGAGCGTGATGGACATGAATGCGAAATCGGTGAAGAAGAAATGGAAGGACAAACGGTTTGCCGCCGGTGTGGACCGGTCCATCATTCAACAGGGGGCCGACATGCTGGGGGTGGAACTGGGCGATCTGATCACCGACACCATCATGGGCATGCGAGAGGTGGCCGATGCCATTGGCCTGAAGGGAGAGGCATAATATGGAATGCAACAAAGAGAAAAACTTGAACCGCTGCAATTGCTCCTATGAGCCCTGCTCGCGCAAAGGCATCTGCTGCGATTGCATCAAGTACCATGTGCAGATGCGCCAGTTGCCGGCCTGCGTCTTCCCCGACGATGCCGAACGCACCTATGACCGCAGCTTCGAACATTTTGCACGGTTGGTGCGGAAACGGCAGGTATAGCTGCCGCCTGGCGAGAAATTCGCTCTTAGAACGACCGGCAGCCATCTTTTCCCGCCGCAGCGCCTCGGCCCGGCGCCGGCGCGGCACATCGCGCAGGACACCCCGTCAACCGCGCGGCACCGGTTATTTTCTTTGGTTTGAATATCATGGAATCATCCGGCCGTCAGGCGAGGATTTCCCGGATCTTTTGGGCCAGTTGGTTCAAGTTGTATGGTTTTTGAATAAAGCCGTCGCACCCTTTTTTCAGAATGGATTCGGCCTGACCCTCGATGCTGTAACCTGAGGAAAGAATCACGCGGACGTCCGGCCGCAATGCTTTGACTCGATCATAGACGGTCTCACCGCTAAGGTCCGGCATTACCAAATCCAGGATCAGCAGGTTTATTCGATCCCTGTTTTCACCGAATACACGAATCGCTTCTTTTCCGCCATTGGCAAGCAGGACTTCATAGCCGAGCTCATTGAGCATGGCTTTGTCTGCAGTGAGGATGTACTCTTCATCGTCCACCACCAGAATGGTCCCCGATCCTTTTGCAGGAAGTTTTCCCGATGAGATGTCCCGCAGCATGTCGGGTTCCTCAGGTTTTTGAAGGATCCGAGCCACAGGCAAATAGATGCAAAAGGTGGTTCCACTGCCCACCTGACTGGCCACCGTAATAATGCCCCGATGATTTTTAATGATGCCGAATACGGAGGCCAACCCCAGGCCGGTGCCCTCTCCCATGGGTCGGCTGGTGAAGAAGGGTTCGAAAATCCGTCCTACGGTTATTTCGTCCATCCCCGCCCCGGTATCGTCCACGCTGATTTTCAGGTAATTGCCCGGGGGTAGATGGTAAGGTTTAACGAAGGTTTCATCCAGGGTGACATCGGCTGTGGAAACCGTCAATGTCCCGCCATGGGACATGGCATGCCAGGCGTTGACATAAAGATCCATCAAAGTCAGCTCAATCTGGGAGGCATCCACTTCCACCAGGGCCGGCGCCTCTACCAGGCGCCGTTCCACTCGTATTTCTTTCCTGGTCCGGGCGAACATGCTTGAAGATTTTTCAACGATATCGTTAATATCCACCAGATCCAGTGAATAACGGCCGCCCTTGGCGAAACTCAACAGTTGTCGGGTCAATTTGGCACCGCTATCGATGCAGCGTTCGACACCCGCCAGTTCATCGTATCCCGGATCACCGACCTTTTTATCCTGATATAAAATGGAGACGTTCCCCTGAATCCCCATCAGCAGATTATTAAAGTTGTGTGCAATCCCTCCCGCCAGATTACCGATGGCGTCCATACGCCGGACATGCTGCAGTTGGTACTCCAGGTCCAGTTGTTCGGTGACATCGGTGATCAGCAGTATTGTCGTATCTTCCTCAGCCTTGACCGGAAAGCTGCGAATAACAACCTGACGCTCGTTAAGTTCCAAGGGAGGGGTGAATTCGACCACCGGTAATTTTTCCGTACCCGGGTTAATCAAGGAGTCAATATGGCTTCTGTATGCTTCGTCAAACAGTGCCCGGGGCTCCGCCGAAAGCAGGTTTTCCAATGGGGTGGCCAAAAGCTTCACGGCCGCGGAGTTGGCGTAAACCACACGACCGGCGTACACCTCCACGATGCCCTCGTTCACGCTCTCCAAAATAGTTTCCAGGTGGCGGTTGCGACCCAGCAGTTCCTTGGTCATACGCCGGGCATATACCGGGATACCATCCACCGAAGCGATTCCGAGAATTTCGCGCTCCGACATCGATTTTGACGGATCGCCGGAGTCTTTTATGGCTGCCAATACATGCTTGCCCATCTGACCGAAAGGTCCCTTGGCGATGCAGGCATTCACCCCGATGGCCCTGAAGTCCAGATCCATTTCAGCCACGGCGGCAGAGATGATCACCAGGTAACAGTCTTTCATGTGCGCCATGGTTCTGATGATCCGGCACAACTTATCTCCGCCGATCTTTGGAATAATCAGGTCCACGAAAACAATTTCCGGCCCGTAGGTGGTCAGCAGGTCCAACGCCGACAATCCGTCTTCACAGGTTTTCACCTCATGACCTTCCCGATCCAATAAATTGGATAGAAATTTCAAAATCATTCGGTTGTCGTCAACCACCAGTATTTTCTTTTTCATGGATTAATATCCTCTGCATGTTCAGCTGGAAACATGGGCAATAAGATGACGATACAACCGGAATCGGCAACCCCCTGAGCGTGGCATGCCGCAACGGATCGCCATATTTTTTTTCTTTCAAGTCGGCCGATTATGCACAGGCGGCCGATGACGGTCAAGCAAATAATCACCACCTTGAAACGGCAGCCGGCGCCGGTTTTTATTGACAGTTCCTCTCTGTTCCCCTATAGTTGGAGGTCTATGTTGGGTGCCTGAAACAATAAACCACCCCGATGCCTTTTACCGCACCGCCGTCCAGACGGGTATGCGTCACGTATAGGCGATCCTGATCGCCTTATAGGGATACCATTCTATGCAATATCAAGACACCATCGATGATTCGCGGCAGTATCTGCGCCTTGCCTTGGAGCTGATCGGCAAATATGGACTTCCCACGGACCCGCTGAACTACTGCATCTGGTATGAGTATGCCTCTGAGAAAAACAAGGCGCTCAACGCAGCCATCGACCGTCATCTGAATAGCAGGGGTGTCGTCTCCGAAAAAGACAGCCGGGAGCTTTACAATCAGTACATCGCCAACAGCGAGGAAGTGGTTACCACGCTGGTTCAAAAAAAACTGAAAAAGGTATTTTTCGAAATTATCGGAGCGATAACAACCACGAACCAGAATTTTTCCCAATCCGAAAACAACCTGGCGTCCATCAATGAATCGATGGCACTCAACCTGTCTGAAACGGATGTGGAAATAATCGTCAATCAGATCAAGCAAGAGATAACGAGCCTGGAAACCACCAACAGCGCCTTCAAAGACGAACTCCGACAGGCGACCAGTGAAATCAATGAGTTGAAGTTCAAGATGGCGCATTACCGCAATCAAGCGATCAAGGACCCGTTGACCCGGATCGACAATCGCCGGGGGTTTGATCGCAAACTGAAGGAGGCCATCGATAAAGCCAAAACCGACGACACCCCCCTTTGCCTGATCATTGCCGATATCGATCACTTTAAAAAAGTGAACGACACCCACGGCCATCTCGTGGGAGACAATGTGATCAGGATGGTCGCTGCCACCATCAAGAACTCCATCAAGGGAAAGGATCTGGTCGCCCGGATCGGAGGCGAAGAGTTTGCCATCCTGCTGCCTGATACACCCGTTGAAGGTGCCATGAAACTGGCCGACATTATTCGCCTCACTTTTGAGCGTCTGGACTTGAAAAAGAAAAACACCGGGGAGAGCCTGGGAAAGATCACCCTCTCTTTCGGCGTGACCAGCCACAAAAAGGATGAAGTCACCAGCGATTTCCTGAACCGGGCGGACGAAGCCCTGTACCAGTCAAAAAAAACAGGAAGAAATAAAGTCACCGGTCGTTAACGATAAGCCGGGGTGGCACAACATATGAAACCGCATACATCTCGATCATCGAATCGTATCGACCGGTAGACATGAACAACCGGCGGTCCCGCTTTCCCCCAATGACTTTTCCTGCTGTTTTCATTCTCAAGTAAAACCGATCTGAAATGGAGGTCAATCCCATGGGCCCACGTCTGTTGAACCACCTGGCCGGAGAAATCGACATTTTAAGAGAAAACGGCCTGTACAAAGATGAGCGGTTGATCACGTCCGCTCAGCAGGCCGCCATTACCGTCGACAACGGAAATACAGTCCTCAATTTTTGTGCCAACAACTACCTGGGGCTGTCCAACCATCCTCGGCTGGTGGAAAAGGCACGAGCGGCCCTATCCGCCTATGGTTTCGGCATCTCCTCCGTTCGCTTCATCTGCGGCACCCAGAAGATCCACAAGACGCTGGAAGCCAGGATCAGTGAATTCTTGGGAACCGAAGACACCATCTTATACGGTTCCTGCTTTGACGCCAACGGTGGTCTTTTCGAAACTTTGCTAAACGAAAACGACGCGGTAATCAGCGACGCCCTGAACCATGCCAGTATTATCGACGGTATCCGGCTGTGCCGGGCCAAACGTTTCCGCTACCAAAACAATGACCTGGCCGATCTGGAACAACAGCTCAAGGCGGCCGCCGACTGCCGGTTCCGGCTCATCGCCACGGATGGGGTCTTTTCCATGGACGGCATCATCGCCAACCTGAAGGGTATTTGCGACCTAGCGGACCGATATGATGCCTCGGTAATGGTGGACGACTCTCATGCCGTCGGATGTATCGGTGATCGCGGACGGGGGACACCGGAATACTGCGGTGTGTCCGACCGGGTGGATATAATCACCGGCACCCTTGGCAAGGCACTCGGCGGCGCTTCCGGCGGATACACTTCCGGTCGCAAGGAGATCGTCGCCTGGCTGCGCCAGCGCTCCCGCCCCTATCTGTTCTCTAACTCCCTGGCACCGGTGATTACCGCCACCTCCATCGCCGTGCTGGACCTGATCGAGCAGCGCACGGACCTACTGGTGCGGCTTACCGAAAACAGCGGCTATTTCAGGAAGGGGATGCAGGCGGCGGGTTTCACCCTGGTGCCCGGCCACCATCCCATCATCCCGGTGATGCTGGGGGATGCGGTTCTGGCTCAGAAAATGGCGGCCCAATTGCTGGAGGAAGGCATCTACGTCGTTGGGTTCAGTTTCCCGGTGGTGCCCAAGGGGCAGGCGCGCATCCGCACCCAGATGTCCGCCGCCCACACCCGCGAGCACCTTGACCGGGCCATCGAGGCCTTTATCAAGGTGGGCAAAGCACTCGACGTCATCCATTAGGGAATCGCATGAAAACCATGAAGGCCATCGTCAAGCTGAAACCCGAACCCGGCATCTGGATGGAGCAGGTGCCTTTTCCGCGCATCGGCCACAACGACGTGCTGATCAAAGTGGTCAAGACCGCCATCTGCGGGACGGATATCCATATCTACAACTGGGATGCATGGTCCCGAAAAACCATTCCCACCCCCATGACCATCGGCCATGAATTTGTGGGCATTATTACCGAAATCGGCAGTGAGGTCCGAGGCCTGAAGGAGGGGGATCGGGTGTCGGCCGAGGGCCACATCACCTGCGGCCACTGCCGCAACTGCCGGGCCGGCAAGCGCCACCTGTGCCGCAACACCATCGGCGTGGGAATCAACCGGCCCGGATGCTTTGCCGAGTACATCAGCGTGCCGGCGTCCAATGTCTTTAGAGCGCCGGACACCATCGACGACGATATAGCCGCCATCCTGGACCCTTTTGGCAATGCCGCCCACACGGCCCTCTCCTTCGATCTGGTGGGAGAAGATGTACTGATCACCGGCGCCGGCCCCATCGGCATCATGGCCGTGGCCATCGCCCGCCATGCGGGGGCCCGGTATGTGGTGATCACCGATATCAACGACTATCGACTGGAGATTGCCGACCGCATGGGGGCAACAATGGCCGTCAATGTGACCCGGACGACAATCGCCGACACGGTAAAGCAGCTGGGCATGAAAGAGGGATTTGACGTGGGGCTGGAGATGTCCGGTAACATACAGGCCTTCAGCGACATGCTCCAGGCCATGAACTACGGCGGACAGGTAGCCATTCTGGGCATCCCTGCCGGAAAAGTATCTTTAGACTTGACGCAGATTATCCTCAAGGGACTGAAGATCAAAGGCATATACGGCCGCGAAATGTTCGAGACCTGGTACAAGATGACCAGCATGCTCCAGAGCAACCTGGACATATCGCGGGTGATCACCCACCGGTTCGGTGTGGACGACTTCCGGCAGGCCTTCGACATCATGCGTTCCGGCCGGTCGGGCAAGGTAATCATGGACTGGGCACGTGTTAGGATTGGGGACGAAATAAAGTGAACGAATGATATCGAATCGCCTCTGAATCCTCAGTTTCTCTCGACTCACGGAACTCAATGAAACCATTAGCCTGAATAGCGGATGAGTCGCGCTACTCTCCCTGCTTGAATCGGCCATGTTCGAGGAAGTGGGCCGCCTGATCAATCACCTCCGGATCGTTCATGATGAAGCCATGGCTCTTGTGAACCACTAAAAAGTCGGTCATCTCAGCCAACCGGGCGCGCTCGACGGAAACCTTGCCATCGTCCGGTCCCGGTACCCGAGAGGAGAACCAGGGTTCCAGGGTACTGTCTCCAGTGATGATCCCCACCGGTACATCCACCGGACCCAGACGATGGGAAACAGCGTCAGTACCCGTTCCCAGCTGCTGGCCCGCCGGGCCCATGATCCAGCGATAGAGAAAATTATCCTTCATCAGATCGGCAATTTCGCTGCCCTGGTTGGGCGGGCTGAGCATCACCACCCGGCTGACCGGTGGCAGTCCATGCGCCTGCAGGTATTGCCGGACCAGAATCCCGCCCAGCGAATGCGTGACAAAATGAATGGGCGCCGAAGGGCGTTCCAATCGGCAGCGCTGGACCGTTTCAGCGACGATACCCAGGCTTAGTGTTTCGATGCTGGCTCGGGTGGACGGATAATCCAGGTTGACCACCCGATAGCCCTTATTCGCCAGATGTTTGGCCATCGTTGCCATGGACCGGTGTGTGCGCCCCATGCCGTGGAGGAGGATGACAAAAGCATCCATGTCGTTTTTTTTCCCTTCCGTTGCTTCAGCCGCAGCCGGCTCATTGATTAACATGGCCAGGGTCATCAGGACCAATAGGATACCAGAACAACGAACCATCGGTTAACGTTTATCCTTCCGTAGCGCCATGACCTGTTTCCGCAGGTCGCCTGCCGTCACATATGCCGGTGCAACCGGTGGACCGGCAACCAGAACCTTGGAAATCTCGTTGAAGGCAACCTTCAACCCCACCGGATTGTTTCGTTTGGAGGCGATGGGAATGACGCGGGCCGCCCGAAAGATGAAGTGCGGCAAGAACATCCGGCAAATGGGTTCATATATTACGAAGCGTACCGGTCGACGGCAGGCGCCGACGATCAACAGGGCATCCATGTAGCTGACATGGTTGCACACCAGCACAGCAGGGCCGTCCTCAGGGATGCGGTCCAGATCCCGGTGGCTGAACCGGTATATGGTGTGGGTGGTCATCCATACCAGAAAACGTATACGGATGGATAGACAAGCAATTGGGTTGACGTTATAAAGGTCACGACCCTTAGGGCTCGCG
>DEIP01000077.1:0-10622 GCA_002352605.1 Desulfobacteraceae bacterium UBA2771
GGAAGAAACCGGTCTACTCGACAGGTTAAGCCAGCCGCCGAGAGACCATTCCGATTCCCTCCCCCAAACACCTTCAGCCTATCCACCTAATCCCAACAATCCTTCCCGGATCTTCTTGTTTGCCTTTTCCCCCACATTATAGCGATAATACATATGAGCAAATGTGTTGCCCGGGATGGTGCCTCTGACTTCCCCCTGATAGGTGAGCGTGAGGCCGGTGCCCGGAACATAGACAGACTCGGAAGTCAGTCCCGGCTTCATGTCCTTGTTCAGCCAGGAGGCATATTTGTCGATGTCCGCCCGGTTGTCGTCCACCATCTCCTTGGGGTTTCCCTTTTCCATCAGTTCGATAAATCCCTCGCTGACCTTCTTGGCGGTGGCCCTGCTGGTCAGATAGTGCGTAAGCATGTATTTGACCTGCTCGGATTCGATCACTTCCTTTGGATCTTTGGTGGGGGTTTCCAGGTAGAGGCCGACGGCGTATACCTTCACGAAACCGAGTTTCTTAAGGTAGGAGACCCCGTTCAGTTTGAGGGTTTTGCCCTCGATGGTCTTTTCTGTGGGAAATTTCACTCCCAGAATCTCAACATCTCCGGCAAATCCAGTGCCGGTCACCATAAAAACGAACACCACGGCCATGGCACATGCAAACCGTCTTCTGCTCATCCTTTTCTCCTTTGGTTGTCAGCGTCCATCCGATGGCGGTTCGATCGGACGGAAGGGTTGGAAAAAAATCCTGACCCAGAGGACCAGGCTTCGGGTTGCCCCTGAAAGGGGCTTGATCCCCGGGATAATAAATGAACCGAAGAATTCAGAAGCCAGGAGGCGGAAGAATTCGGATGCCGCTTCGCTCCGGCAAATTTAATTTTTTATTGACTGAGCCGAAGGCGAACACCTTATTCTTGTATAAAACTACGCCCAAATGGCACAGTTTCTTTCCCGCTTAAACTGATCGCCTCGGCGGTCAGCGGCGGCGCTGAATTCTGACTCCTGAATTCTGACTCCTGAATTCCCAATTCCCAATTCCCAGTCCTCCGCCCTCAGCCCTCCGTCACCAGCGTCCCGATCAACTGCTTAATGTCATTGAGGCCCTCCTGCTTCAGCCATTTTTCCATGCCGTCGATGATCGCCATGGTGCTGCCCGGGTTGACGAAGTTGGCCGTTCCCACCTGGATGGCCGTGGCGCCCACCATCATGAATTCCAATGCGTCCGTGGCATTCATGATGCCGCCCACACCGATAATGGGAATCTTCACCGCCTGGGCCGCCTGCCAGACCATGCGCAGAGCAACGGGTTTGATGGCGGGTCCGGAGAGGCCGCCGGTGATGTTGGCCAGTTTAGGACGGCGGGTGGACAGGTCCACGGCCATGCCGGTGATGGTATTGATCACCGACAGGGCGTCGGCCCCGGCGTCTTCGGCCACCTTGGCCATCAACGCGATGTCGGTGACGTTGGGAGAAAGCTTGACCATCAGGTGCTTGGTGGTCTTTTGCCGGACGGATTTCACCACCTCGTAGGCGATTTTGGGGTCGGAACCAAAGGCCACCCCGCCCTCTTTTACATTGGGGCAGGAGATGTTCACCTCCAGCCCCTCGACGGCCGTAAGCGGTTCCATGCGTTCGGCCAACCGGGCATACGCCTCAATGGTCTTGCCATAAATGTTGCCGATGATGGGCGGGTGAAGGGTCTTTAAAAATGGCAGTTTGTCCTGGATGAAAGCGTCGATACCCACATTTTCCAGCCCGATGGCATTCAGCATGCCGCAGCTGGTCTCGACGATGCGCGGAGGCGGGTTCCCCTCGGTCGGTTTCAGGGAAAGACCTTTGACGATGATGCCGCCCAGACGGTTCAAGTCGATATAGTGTTCGAATTCCCGGGCATAGCCGAAGGTGCCCGAGGCGGTCATCACCGGATTTTGGAGCTTCAGGCCGCCGATATCGACGGCCAGGTCAGGTGTGGTCATGCAACCCTCTCTGTTTTAGAAAGGCTATGAACGTCGAATATCCAACGACATTAAGATTCGTTGAATCCCCGCGTGGCCTGCATTTTTCTCAGAACGGTTTTGATGCGGGCCTCCAGGTTGAGTACATAAGCCGGTTCGGGCTGCCGAAACCCGGACTTGCCATCCCACTCAACCGCTTTGACCCGTTTCATCACGGCATGGATATTCCCGTTTTCCGCTGCAAGAAACCGCTCCACCATATTTCGAAACCGGCGGCTTTGCACCAGGGATTCAGCCATGTGCCGCCGTGCATCGTAGCCGGTGCAGGAATAGTTATGGCCCAGGAACAGGGTTTCCACGTCCAGCGTGCCCAATCGCTGCATGGATTGGTAGTGGACATCGTAGTCCACCAGACAGGCGGTCACGATATAGCCGGTCTCATCCGGTGTACCCAAGGCTTCGGAAGCAACCAGCAGTTTACGCTGGGGAATGTAATAGGAGAGAAAATCCCAGGTGTGCCCGGGTGTCTCCATGGTTTGGACGGTGAGATCCGGCGAGATCTCAAAACAGTCCCCCTCCCCTGCCGTCACATCCACGCTGAACGGTTCGAAATGAGCGTCTCCCGATTCGACACCCAAATCCGCAGCCATCCCGGCAGCAAATTGGTTGAGGTCAGAGATCAATGAAATGGCATTGGGTCGACCAAGCACATCGGCAGCCTTTTTCGAACAGACCACCTTCATCTTTGGAAACTGAGCCTTGAGATAGGCCACGGCGCCGCAATGGTCAAAATGGGAGTGGGTGAGAAAACACCACGCCGGTTGGCGATCATCCAACACCTGCCGAACCTGTCGGGCATAAATCGGTCCCAGGAAGGCCATTCCGGCATCGAACAGGGCCGGCCTGTCGCCGTCAACCAACAAGACAGGTATGACACGGTGCCCCAGCATATGGATACCGTCGCCGATTTCTCCGATCTGGTCAACTACCATGTTCCCTCCACGGGTATCGCTGCAAGGTTACTGATTATCTGAAGGCGGGAATGCCTCAACAATCGGTAGGGAATATAGACGAGTTAGAAACATTGATCAACCCGGAGTTTTCGTCACGCCTGTTATGGTACGCCTTCCACCGATCCAGGATTTGTGCTACGATTCCATATTTCGAATACTCGTTGAAAATGGACAAATTGCCCTTTGGTCCCGGTTAAAACTGCCGATATTCGGTTGAGACGGAAAAAAGGAAGTTCGAACTGGTTGCAAATATATCAAACCAAACCTTGGCGTTTGCATTATCAGACCGTTTCCCAACCCTTAAACCCTTTCAGGAACCGATATGCATATCACCGTTCAATACTGGCACTGGCTGGTGTTTGGCATGATCCTCATCATGGCCGAAATATTCATTCCCAGCTTCACCATTTTCTGGTTCGGCCTGGGGGGACTGGTGGTAGGCGGCCTGACCCTGCTCTTCCCCGGCACCGGCTTCACCCGGCAGCTGTTGGTCTGGGCCATTGCCTCGTGCGGTTTTACTTTCCTCTGGTTCAAATTCATCCGGCCGAGGATGACCGACCGGACCCGGGCGGGAATCTCCCGAGAAGCCGCCATCGGCGAAACCGGCCAGGTGATCCGGGAGCCGAATCGAGGGCGGCGGGGCATGGTACGCTTTGCCATCCCGCTGTTGGGATCGGAAGAGTGGCCGTTTATTTGTGATTCAGCGGTCTTCGCCGGAGACCGGGTGACCGTGACTGAGTTTTCCGGCAATGCATTGGTGGTTAAAAAAGTATAGCTGTTTTTTTTAAAATAACTTTTGGCTAAAAGGAGAAGCACATGGAAGGACTGATCGTTGTCGTTGTCTTTGTGGTACTGGTGATCATTACCCTCGTTCTTGGCGTTCGCATCGTCCCCCAGGGCAGCAAACAGGTGGTTCAGCGGCTGGGAAAATACAACAAGACCCTCGGCCCGGGCCTGAATATCATCATCCCCTACATCGACTCGGTGGCCTACAAAGTCACCACCAAGGATATCGTGCTGGACATCCCCTCCCAGGAAGTGATCACCCGGGACAATGCCGTGATCATCGCCAACGCTGTAGCCTACATCAACATCGTCTCACCGGAAAAGGCGGTGTACGGCGTGGACGACTACCAGGTCGCCATCCAGACCCTGGTGCAGACCTCCCTGCGTTCCATCGTGGGAGAAATGGATCTGGACGAGGCCCTCTCCTCCCGCGATCAGATCAAGGCCAAACTCAAAGCGGCCATCTCCGACGATATCGCGGACTGGGGCATTATCATGAAAACCGTCGAGATCCAGGACATCAACCCCTCGGCGACCATGCAGGCCGCCATGGAAGAGCAGGCCGCCGCCGAGCGTCAGCGTCGGGCCACGGTGACCCGGGCCGACGGCGAGAAGGCCGCGGCCATCCTGGAGGCCGAAGGCCGTCTGGAGGCCTCCAAACGCGATGCCCAGGCCAAGGTCGTTCTGGCCGAAGCCAGCCAGCGGGCCATCCAGAAAGTCACCGAGGCCATCGGCGAAAATGAGATTCCCGTGATGTACCTGATCGGCGAGAAATACGTGGAGGCACTGAAGAACCTGTCCGCATCACCAAACGCCAAGGTGGTATTGATGCCGGCGGAAATTCCGACGGCGATACGGGGTATTTTGGGCAGGCTCAAGTAAAGGGCGACAGACCATGAAACCATTCGGCAAATCCAAGCCCACCGGCGTTGATCCGGCAACTTTGGCCAAGGAGGTCGTTGAAGCCCGGGAGCGCTTGAATCTGTTTTTGGAGAGCATTCGCGCCCTGTTTTTCTTCGTACGCGAATATACCCTGGACATCTCCGAGATCGATGCCGAGGGCTTTAAAAAACAGCTGGCGGCCCTGCAGGAAAAATTTCAGGAGGGTGAAAAAACAAAAATCATCGCCGGCCAATTCGACCGGCAAAAGGCAAACATTCTAAACCACATCCAGCGGCAGAAAACCTACATCGACGAACGCGAAACCGAATTCAGGGAGATCATCGACCTGATGACGGCGGCCATGGCCGGGCTGGACAACGAAAACCGTGATTTTTACGGCAGCATCCGCTCCCGGGGCAAACGATTCGAAGAGATCACCCTGCTGGATGACATCAAACAGATCAAAAGTGAATTGGTCCGCGAGGTGGACAAAATGAAGGCCATGGTCCGGGAAAAGGAAAACCTGGACCAGAAAACCCTCGATTCTCTCTCCGACCAGGTGGAGATCCTGAAAATGGAACTGGACAAGGCGCGGCATTCCGCCAATACCGACGGCCTGACCGGCGTCAAGAACCGCAAGGCGCTGGATGGCCATCTGCACAACCTGGTGGAACGAAATCGCGTCACCCGTTCGCCTTTTTCCCTGTTGATGATGGATCTGGACGATTTCAAGCGGCTCAACGACACCTATGGCCATACGGTGGGGGATCGCATGCTCCTCGCCTTTGCCGAAAAGTGTCGCAACTCGGTGAGAAGCGGCGATTTTCTGGCCCGTTACGGCGGTGAAGAGTTCACCCTGATCCTGCCCGGTGCCTCCCTTCGAAATGCCACCAAGAAGGCCCGGAAACTCTGCCGATCCGTTGCCGCCGCCCGCTACGCCGCAGACGATTCCCCGAACGCTGACGTGGTGTCCGTCACCGTAAGCATCGGGGTCGGCACCTACCGGGAGGACGACACGGCGAAAAGCCTGGTGGACCGGGCCGACAAATGCCTTTACAAAGCCAAAGCGGCCGGCAAGAACCAAGTGGTTCCCGAAAACACGCTGTAAACCGAAACACGGCTGTAATCAATCCCGTTTTGCTTGCTCGTTTTTCACTTGCATTATTTCATTATCAATCCGAACCGGTCCGGAGAAGACCATGCCTGAATCAACACACACAATTGAAAACCTGATGAAGGTGTGCTTGAGCATCGTAACCGGCAGCGCATCGGCTGATAATGACCCGGGCACCCCCTTCACGTTCATTTACGGTGTCGGCCCCTCGGGCATCAGCCCATTTGAAAAGGCCCTGTTCGGTAAGGGCGTCGGCGACCGGATTCGATTGGACATGGCACCCACCGATTATTGTGAAACCGTTGGCCATCTCGAGTTACCCCTGGGTGAACCAACCGGCATCATCTCCCCCGTTTCCCTGCAGGTCACCATCACCGATGTCACCCGGGCGCCGGACCGTGAAGTGGTCAAAGCCATGGCGGCAGGCGGCAGTTGCAGTGACTGTGGCTGTGGATGCGGTGGTCATTAGCTTTTCTCCGGCCCCACAGGCCGACGACAGCCGGCCGTCCGGTATCGATATAAGCTTGATTTGTTTACAGGAAACCCTTATACTTACAGGCATTTTTAAGCCAAAGCCTTAACCCAACACGCCAGCCTGCGGACCGGAGACGTTCATGTATCGTGACAATTATATTACCGCCCTTCGAACCGAACTGCTGGAAATGGTTTCCGAGCAACTGACACCGGTGGCCATGCGCTACGGCTACAGCGAGGTACCCCTTGAGACCAACATCAAATGGCGTCCCCAGGTCCTGGTACTGGGCAATTATTCGTCGGGCAAATCCACCTTGATTAACGAATTTTTGGGAACGGAGGTCCAGGGTACCGGACAGGCGCCCACCGATGACTCATTTACCGTTATCACTTACGACGAGCCTGAAACCGACGATGCTCCGATCCGGGTCACCGATCAACGCGACGGCAAGTTTCTGCTCAACGATCCCGAATATCCCTTTGAGACCCTCAAGAAACACGGTCAGCGATTCGCTTCCCATTTCAAGCTGAAAAAAGTCAATTCGCCGTTTCTGAAGAACCTGGCCATTATCGACACGCCCGGCATGCTGGACAGCATTACCGAACGGGACCGGGGATATAACTATCAGGATGTGATCGGTGATCTGGCACAGATCGCCGACCTGGTGCTGGTGCTGTTCGACCCCCACAAGGCCGGGACCGTAAGGGAGGCCCACACCAGCCTGCGGGACACCCTGCCGGCCAAGACGTTCGAAGACCGGGTGTTATATGTGCTCAACCGCATCGACGAATGCGCCTCCATGACCGACCTGCTGCGTGTTTATGGCACCTTGTGCTGGAATCTGTCTCAAATTACCGGCCGCAAGGACATCCCCATGATCCATCTGACCTACTCGACTGCGGCCGCGCACAAAACCGGTCGTGCGGAAGACCCCCAGGCTGCCTATCTCCACTATCTGGATAACCAGCGCGAAGAGCTCAAAAAAGCGGTTTTTCAAGCCCCCTGCCACCGGCTGGACAACCTGGCCACATTTGTGGAAACCCACGGTGAACGACTTTGCCATTTTTTAGAGGGGATGATCAGCTACCGCAGGAAAGCACGCATGTTCCGGGTGAAGCTGTTTTTCACCGGGCTGGCCGCATCTCTAATCGGCGGGGCTGTCGGTTGGCTGGGGCTCATGGGCCTGCCGCCATTTGCCGGCCTCGACCCGGTGCTGCAAGCCACCGGCGCCGGCATGCTGAGCACCATCATGCTCATCTTTTGGCTCGCCCTGGTGCAAAAATTCCTCTATTCACGGTTTTTGAAAAAATGGCTGCGCCAGCTGGACCGCCTGACTCCGCTACCCAACCAGACCCGCCGCGACAGCTGGGCCTCCATCCGTGATCTGCTTTACGTCAACCTGAAAAACAGCAACGGGCAGTATTCACTTCCACAGGTATTAAGCGAATATTCCACGGTAAAACAGATCCACGATAGGGGATCCCGGGAAATTCGCGAGGCCTTGAAGGAACTGACCGGAATCGCCATGGATGATGATGCATCGACAGCAAAAGGCACCGGTCCGGCGCCCTACTGGGCCAATGCGGAGACGACCCTCGACGGCCGTTAGCGCAAAAGCCAAACCAACGTCTCGATTCAGGAGGTCACCATGAATAAATCCCGTCTAGGCGCCAAAGCCCTGCGCTTTCCCACCCCATCCGTGCTTGTCGGCAAGAAAAAATAGGAGGGGCACGATGAACCACTTCAACCCGGAACAGGCCTTGTCTGAAACCCGCAGGGAGTTTGGCGAGCACGGCGGCGTGACCCCATCCATATCCCGCTCAGCCACCTTCACCGTGATCGACCCGGAAATCATGCCGGAGATTTTTGGCGGCACCAGGGGACCCGAACAGGGGGGCTGCTTTCTCTACAGCCGGCATTTCAATCCCACGGTAGACATCCTGGCCCGTTACCTGTCCGCCATGGAAGGGACCGAGTTTTCCGTGTGTACTGCCAGCGGTATGTCCGCCATCTCCTGCACCCTGCTGCAGCTTTGCCAAAATGGGGACCACATCGTTTCCAGCGATACCATTTACGGCGGCAGCTATGCCTTACTCAATCAACTGCTGCCGCAATTTGGCATTACCAGCACATTTGTAAACCCCACCGACACAGCGGCATTCGAAAGGGCAATTACACCGAAAACCCGCGTGCTTTACACGGAAACCCTCGGCAACCCCACCTTGAAGCTTGCCGACATCCGTGCGCTGTCCAAACTGGCCAAAGCCAAGGGCGTTGCCCTGGTTGTCGACAACACCTTCACGCCCATGATGATTTCACCGGCACGCCTGGGGGCGGATGTGGTGGTCTACTCCATGACCAAGTACATCAACGGCGCCAGCGATCTGGTGGCCGGTGCCATCTGCACCACCAAGGCCATGATCCACCAGCTGATGGATCTTCATACGGGTCGGGTCATGCTGCTGGGCCCCACCATGGATCCGCGTATGGCCTACGATATCATCCAGCGTCTGCCCCATCTCTCCTTGCGCATGCGCGAGCACTCCCGCCGGGCCCTGGCCGTCTGCCGAAGGCTGGCGGAACTTGGCGTTCCGGTCGTCTATCCGGGGCTGGAATCCTTTGCTCAGCATGGTTTGGCCAATGACCTGATCAACAAGGACTACGGCTACGGCGGTATGTTCACCATCGACTGCGGGTCCCGCGGTCGGGCCGACCATCTGCTGGACGAACTCCAGAACAAGGAGGATTTCGGCTACATCGCCGTATCATTGGGCTATTTCGACACGCTGATGTCCTGCTCCGGTGCGAGCACCTCGTCGGAAATAAGCCGAAAAGACCAGCGGAAAATGGGGCTTTCTCCGGGATTGGTCCGATTTTCCATCGGTTACACGGGTAGCCTGGAAAAACGGATCGAACAGATGGCACGGGCGGTCAGGGCCGTGGGGCTGGTTGAAAACAGATAGACCCGCTGAACGACCGGCCGTGATTTTTCTTCGATGGTGGGATAGTCAGGGAAAAAACCCGGATGCAGCCGCCTTTTCGGGGCCGCCATTTTTTCTTGACCCGAACATTGACATTTTGTTAATAAGTAAATGTTCATTTTTCCGGGCCAACCATTCATTTAAACAAATATATGCCAAAGGAGAAAAAATGCCCAATTTTCTGTTCGTGCTGAGCAAGGATGATAACGAGGCCGCCACACGTTGCTGCCAGTTCGCCAAAATCGCCCATTCCAAAGGCCATCATGTCGACATGTTTTTCATCGATGGGGGTGTCGCCTGGGCCGACAAGAACCGGGATCTGAGCAATAAAACCGCCACCGGTGACTGCCCCGGCGACTACCTGCCCTATTTGGTTGAAAACGAAGTCAAAACCGGTATCTGTACGCCCTGTGCGAAAAACCGAAACATGGATGAGGCCAACTTCTTCTCCAACATGCAGTTAGACGGGGGCCCTCACCTCATCGACATGGCGACGGAAGCCAAGGTGTTTAATTTCTGACAGACTTTTCCAGCAACCTATGCTTGTGTATTATTTATCCTTAGAAATCCTGGTCCTTTTGGCCAGGATTCTTTACTTTCTATGCTGAGCATTAAATGCTTTCACTTTTTCCTTATATTCCGCATGTTGCTTCTCATAACGCTCAATGTTGGCGTTTAAGGTGTCAACCTGTTTTTGATAGGCATTTGACACTTCCAAAGGCACCCCTGCTGCCGGTGCTTTGGCCTCGAGTGCGTTTCTCTCATTCCGGAGCGCCACAAAGGTTTGGTTTAATTCCGCCTGCATGAGATCGAGTTCATCCGCTTGCCGGGAAATTTTCTCTTTCCAGGTACCGGTCAAAGACGGTGTGGCATTTTTTGCCGGTGATAAGAAAACGGTCCCTTTTTCCTCCACGCGCGTGCCGGTGGCCGCTTGGACCGGTCTGCTTTTAACCGATTCATAGGTCTTCACATCCGGCCGCTGGTCCTGCGGAACAGCGGCCAGATCGTCCGTAAATCGCAATGCGCCATTTTTATCAGTATATTGATAATACTCACACCACACCGGTATCGCGAGCAAAACCACCACACCGGCCAGCAGTAAATTCCTGATCCACATCCACATTTTCTTCACCCTGATTAATTGGGTTCATCAGAAATAATTTCGAAGGCCACGACTTCTCCCGCCCGGTTGAGTTTGACCCCCACGAGATTCCATTGCCGGGCCCGGGAGAAACTCATGCCGGGCGCAATTGTCAACTGCCTGTCTCCGACAATAATCCGGTCACTTTCGATCAAATTCAGTATTCCCACAACATCAAAATAATCTTCGGCACTGACATTGACCCGATGACCTCCCATTTCCCCCATGGGGGTGATCGGTCGAATTTTGGTGCCGGCATCGGCGGTCAGACAACCGAGCGCCAGCCA
>DEIP01000077.1:10640-17431 GCA_002352605.1 Desulfobacteraceae bacterium UBA2771
CCATAGGAAACACCCGGTGATTATTTTAAAGGTTTTTGCTTTGCGTACCATATATCATTCTCCTTTTTATTGTATACCTTTGTCAGACCACCGGTTATTGCTCCATAACCCGCCAGAAAAACATGCCTATCGGATCCGCCATGACATCTTCATTTTCTATGGGGGGATCATCGGGATCTTCAGGTTCCGGATCTGAATAAAACAACGAGTCATCTATCTGGAGGATATCCCAGATCGGGATGGAAACTTTCTTTCCCGTTGGGGGAACAAGATTAATGATATCGTGTTCGTCGATATCGCCGTCATCATCCGAATCAAAAAAGGGTTCATTTATACTGCCGCCGGAACAGGCATCCAGAGCCCACATCGTTGAACGCCCGCCGGCGTCACAGGGAGAATTCGATGGAATCGTCGATATCATGACCACGATTCCCGAGCGCAGCAGGGGTTTCTGAATCGACCGTTCACCGGACTCCGGCAGGTCGAAAACCCATCCCAGATGGTGTTCATTTGCATCTGTCCCTGCCCATGGGGCATACCAATCCGCCTTGAGGTCGCTTAACATCCACCACTCGGACGTCTCATCTTCCACAACCTGCTCCATCAGCTTGATCTGAGAGCCCAAATTGGACAAAGACCGGTCCGAATTCAGAGAACCCAGGTATTTGCTTCTGGCCGTGGCCTTATCGTCGGTAATCTCCCATATCCGGCCCCAGTCCCAGACACCGTAAAGGGACTGGACGGTGGTGTCTGCAAAGTCGGCTGAATTCAAATACTGGCCGGTTCCGAAAAGCACCATCAGCCCGCGGCCTTCTCCGAGCGCCGCACAATCCAGCATCACTTCCGGAGATGCGGTGATGGGCTGAACCGCACCATATTCATTTGCCAGGGTAACCATCGGCACAGGGATAATACCGGACTGATAATAGACCTCCCAATCAGCAACCGGGCCCCGAAGGTCGAATTTCCACATGTTGCCCTTCAGGTCCCCGGCGAACGCATAATCCGGATACCCGTTTAAATCCACATCCACAACTGCCGGTGCGGAAAGCCCATTGCAGCCGACAGCCCCAGTTTTGATTTTCCGGAGTACGCTCCCGTCAACGGCATTTAGCACATACAGGATGGCCTCTTCGTTCGTGCTGTCATACCCGTTGCCGACGATTACCACATACCCGTCGGATGTCGTCTTAACGATGATTGGACGACTGAAGGTGTATCCCATGTCATCGGGATCACTAAACTCCCAAAGGACATTGCCCGCAGTCATAGCGGCCGGGTTGGTCACATCCAAGGCAAAATAGCCTTTGCCGCCGTTGCGCAGTCCACAGACCAGCAAATGCTGCCCACCGGCATCGATCACCCTCGGCGTACCATCCACGTAGTACTTGTGGGTGTATCCCGGATCGGCCAGTTCGGCCAGATGATCGTAAACCAGGCCCGGCACGTAGGTGAACAATTCCTCGCCGTTCTCGGCATTGACGGCATGCAGCATGCCGTCGTTGGCCCCGATATAGACCGTACCATTATAGAAGGTCGGCGCGGAATGCACGATATCCCCGATGGGATGGGTGCGTTTTCGCAATAAACCGCCATTGGACACATAGTTGGTATCGTCACCTCGGATAAAATCTACAATCTGTTCGGCCGTTCCCAACCCGCCGCCCTCCAGGTCGCTGCGTTGCCCAGCAGTCAAGCCGACACCAAAAACGGTACCCGAACCATTATAGGAGAAAATGTTACGGGCGTTCCAAGGGGGTACATGTTCGCTGGCTTTCCATCTCGCGGCTCCCACATCACCGGTTTGGGCATCCAGCGGAAGGGCACTGATTTCACCGAACCAGTTGGAGGTATTATAGGTCCCCTGGAAAATCATCGTCCCCACAGTCCGTTGGATGGAGGTGGAGGCCAAACCCGCCGCGCTTCCCAGGCGTTTTTCGATCCCCTCTTTCAGTTTCTCAAGGGCCGCGTTCAGTTCCGCGCTGCTGCTGGCGGACATATACTCTCCCCGGCCGTTGATGGCGGCATGGAACATGTCGTCAATTTTTCCGGAATCCGAGCTGGTGGCCGGCCAGGCGCCGGGACAAGCGCCCAGAGGGCAATCTTCGTAGAGCTCGGTGTCCAGGCTGCCGGTCACTCCGAAAGCCAGGGTGTAGGTCACCATGTGTTGGTGATCCGCCGTATCGACGGTCGAGGTGGCGACATTGTCGGGCAGGGTACCGTTGAGATCACTTTCATAGTAGCGCATGGCCACGTCCGCCAGGGTGTCGCCGATTTCATCCCCGAAGGGACTGCCATCGAAATCGGTATTGTCGTCACCGTCGGCATTGCTGACACCGGGGGAATCGCCGTTATAGTAACCATCGGAGAAGATGACGGTGAATGCCATCTGACAGCTGCCGCCTTCATCCTCTTTGAAAAAAGGGTAACTGTCGGTATTGGTATGGCTGGGCAGTGTCAACGGTTTCAGGTAATCGCCCTGAAAATATCGGCCGGCCTTTTTCAGGCCATTGCGCAAGGGGGTTCCATACGAAGAGATATCGTAATTGTATAGGATATCCAGCAGTATGACGGATTCATCCAAGAACGTACCATCCAGATTGATCCGCACCGGCTTTACGGCGGTGTCCTGACTCCTGTAATTGTTGATGAAGATCAGGCCGATGTAAACCCCATCCATGGTGTTGATCACTTTTCCGATGGCATTTTTGGCCGTCAGTTCCCGCCGCCGGTAAAAGGAATACCAGTTGGAAAAGTTCCGGCATTCTTCGGTATAGGTTCGGCCGGTGACAATACCTGCAGTGGCGGCCTCTGTGTCGGTCAAGCGCGCCAGTTTGTCCACGGTGACCGTTTCCCGGTTGTTGGCGGGGGCATCCAGATTGACCCGGTAGTATTCAATGTTGCCGCCCAGCAGATTGACCAGGTAGGTGCCGGTGCCGGTGCATACATAATAGTGACGCCGGGCGATATCACTGATGGGGTTGTTGGCCGGTACAAATTTCACGGCATCGGCACAAAGCCCGCTGGTGCTTGTAGTTTCCTCTATTTTCACGACG
This sequence comes from Desulfobacteraceae bacterium UBA2771, assembly GCA_002352605.1. Classification (GTDB taxonomy): domain Bacteria; phylum Desulfobacterota; class Desulfobacteria; order Desulfobacterales; family Desulfosarcinaceae; genus Desulfosarcina. Next base: position 13,697 of record DEIP01000077.1, read on the forward strand.
CCGGTTCCTGAAGAAAAGGTGACATTCGCCGCGATCGGCATCCATAAATTAAGGTTCTGCTGCTGGTCGACGATCTCTTCCACAATAAATGTCGCATCATCATGGGTTCGGTAATGTACATTCGTGAGTCGGCTGGTTCCACCATTGAGCCAGCGCGCAAACACGTCGTATGTGGTTGATGAATCCAAGTTGTTTGCCGTCCAGGTGGCGGAGTAGATCTGCGGTCCGTTGTCGGCATACAGATATGTCCCATTCCAGCCGCCACCATTTTCCGTCCACCCCCCAGATTGTAAAAAGCCACTCGCATCAGCATTATCCACAACGTTCCCCGCATCCTCATCCCACTCATGCCACAGGGCCGTCATGTCCAGGGTGTAGGTGCTGTTCATGGGATTAGACCGAGGATTGTCAATATCGGCGTCCGGCTGGGTGGGCCAGGGCGTGTATTCAGTTTCGGGATCATAATACATCCCGTTGTATCCCGCCCACTGGGACATCCACATCATCCGCTCGCTGATGATGTCTTCCAAATTGTCACGGCTGCCGTAAGCATCATCGCCGGGGTCCTTGAAAATATAATAATTTCCATTGAATACACCACCGGACTCTTGACCCGGCGGGCACATGATACTCCAGTCCATACTGCCCGAGTCATCCACGATGAACATAATCATACCCGGCGCCTTTTGCTCCATGGTATCCAGGGGAATATCCGCAATGTCCGGGCAAGCCCCATTGGCAGGAAAGCTGCCCGCCAGCAAGGTTAATAATACCACCGCAGTCAAAACCATTCTTTTCACTGCATGCCTCTTGCCGAAAATATTTGCTGATTTCATACTCAACCACCCTTTCGAAATTGTCCGGGGCCGCCTGAACCGATTGACGGCAACGACCGTCATTCAGCGCCGACAGACGCAAAATTACCACATTCGCCTAAGCCCGATCTCCATGCGCAGCAGACCGAACCCGTTGTCATTGCCACCCGCGTCCATAGAGACATACTCGGCCACACAACGGCCTCCGTGCATATTGACTTGATTCGCCAAAATGCTACCACCGAACACGGGTCCCCATCCCACAAGGGCAATACGCAAGTTACCGTTAAGGTTTTCCCCCCGAACGGCGAGCAGGGGCATCGTATTGGCATCCATTGAATTGGTTGCATCCAGAACACGCCCGTTGAAATCGGTTTCGTACCAGCCGGGATTTCCCGGTGCGTTATCGAAGACACCAGCATCGGCATTGATCCAGTCATTGGGAAGGATCGGATCGAAGTTGCCCACAACGTTGTTGTCCATCTGCATGAACCGCTGCAACCCCTCCATGAGGGAGGACTCCACCAGACTGACGTTTTGCCGATGGATAGCGGCATTGCGAATGATAAAATTTTCAGTGACCACGGTATCGGAGGAGACGATCCCGATCACGGTCATGATGGCCAGCACCATCAGGACCAGAACCGTCACGGACCCATTCGGGTTATCGAGCGGATGGATCTGCAAATCGTCTCCGGGTGAAATTGCCTGGTGTTGTACTTCTATAATTTCGATCATTGAGAAACCTTATGGGAATGAACCTTATGGGTTAATTGTACGGTCGCGGCCCTCGATCCGGCCCCGGGTTATCGTTAAGGAATTCCGGTAGCCGCCCAGGTCTTGAGAAACTGCACCTGCGCCAAGGCATCGGTGGCCGCATTACCACCCAGCCGCGTCACGACGACCGTAATGGCTTTAGCAACCGTGTAGGTTCCGTTTCCGACTCCCGAGAATACCGGGGTTGCCGTATTGTTGTAAGGCAGCAGAGCGATATCGTCCGTCACTTGCCAATGCACGCTGTAGCGGTTGTTGTTCGGTGGCGGGGCGGGCTGGTTGTATGCGCCGGCGACCAAATTCGGATCGAAAGTCTGTGTCGCCGGATTCGCATAAAACGGCAAGGTCTTAAGCCAGTCCGCATGGGAGCCGGCGATGGTCCAGGCCTCGGTCTTTCTGGCAATATCACCTGTATCCATCAGGGCTCTGGCCTGAAGCGCGCCCAGGGCCATCAGTCCAATGGAGAAGATAGCCAGGGCCATGAGCACTTCGATTATGGTGAAACCGGAATCATTGGCTGGGAAAGGCGTTCGTATCATGTCGGTCGGGTTCCTTTGCATGATTACCATAGGTTCAGTAAATTAATGGTGGAAGTCAGCAGCAGCCGCCGGAACGCATCGTTCTGGGCCGGGAGTAGCACGTTACCCTGCAGATTCGTGTAGATCCTGGCATCGACATATCTATGGGTGAACCCGCCCGGGTTCGCGCCGGATCGGGCAACGATGGTCACCTGGACGCTGCGGATATTCGCCAATACGCCAGTAAGATTTCCGTTGCCATCGAGATATTGGAAATCCAGGGCGTCAATATTGCGGGCCAGGGGCTGCAAGCCTCCCCCCGTATCCCTGCCCAAGTTCTGATTGCCGCCGCCATCCACATACAATGCATAGCGGATTTGTTCATTTGGGCCGTCGAGCAGGCCGTCCGGTGAAAAGGAACCACCCGCCGTGTTGCCGGAATCCTTGGTAAAGCTCAGTTGGTTGCCGGCGGCAATCACGATCCCCGCTCCGGCCGTTTCAACGGGATCGCAACCGGCGGAACGAATCTCATTGTTCATGATCTCAAGAGCCGCCCGGGCCGCCTGGTTCATGTCCGTCAGCGCCTCCTGGGTATTCTTGCCCCGCACCTGAAGCTGGTAAGTCGACACCACCGCCCCCATGACAATGGATGCAATAGCCATGGCCACGAGCAGTTCGATGAGGGTAAAGCCCTTGTCTTGTGTATGTTTCATAGTCCTTTGGTCCCCATGAGTTACGGACATTATTGAATTCTCGAACTGCCGACCATAGAGACAACAATCCGCCTGATCAATCCGTTGACATGTTGGATAGTCACCGTGCCGCCAATGCCTCCCAAAGGCATGCCGCGGTTGTTGAAGGTCAACCGCCCGCCACCATTAGCACTGAGCGTAATCCCCGGCGCCATCTGATGGGCAACGGCAGCTCTAGGCACCGGCAAACCGGCCACGATTGTCCGTGTCTGGGTGCTAAATGTGTTCGTGCCATTGAACAATAAATCTGCCGACAGATTGGTCTTTATTGCAGCCATGCGTGTTGCTTCGATAGCAACCTTGACTTGCCGAACAGCAGAATTAAACTGGGAATTTCTCAGCCAGGTGATAGCATTGGGCGTAGCGATGGCGGCTAAAATACCGATGATGGCAATTGTTACCATCAGCTCCATCAGCGTAAATCCAGACCGATTCTTGAATATTCTGAAATGTACCCGCATTTAATTCCCCCGTGAGTAATTTCCAATGGTTAGATACAATTTATATGCCAAGCTGCTGGACAAAAAGGGAAAAATTTAAATCGCCCACGGTAGGGGCATTATCGGCCGCTTGGGAAAGCGTGATTGTTCATTTCCGGAATCAAAACCTCGTTGGTACGGCAACGCCAACTCACAAAAAACTTTTAAGCAGAACCCGCCAACTATAAAATTTTTTAAGACCCAGCCTCAAGCATTTAAGGTTGTGGGTTTTATTATTTCCGAGGTCCTTAGGGTTCGCGCAAAAATAACTTCGCAGAATTGGCGCTCAGATTTGGTTCAGGTTTGGCTGATCCGAGAGAGCAAAACCACAGGAATAGCGAGCTATTTCGTGGGATTTGAGAGTGAGGTATCAGCCAAAGATGGGCTGAAGCTGAGA
>DEIP01000114.1:0-5162 GCA_002352605.1 Desulfobacteraceae bacterium UBA2771
GTGGAAATAACGAGGTCTACTATATGAGATAGTGGCTTAAAGAATGGAAATTCCTATACTATTTTCGAATTACGCGAGCAATCGAATCGACGCGTTTCAAAATCAAAGACTTGACGCAAAGAAGGTATTTGTTGACAAAAAGCTCGCATCAACGCGATTAACGAATCGACGGCGGTTTGCCGCCTGATGATCGAAAAGGTCCATCTATCGTCGGGAAGATCGCTTTTTCCGTTTCGTTGGTTTGGACTTCTTGTTTAAAAAGTCCGGATTCTTTCCTGTACGCTGCTTGAGCAACAGGCATAAGGGCGTCTTGTTCAGTGAAAAGGCCTCTCTGATCTGGTTGACCAGGTAGCGCCGGTAGGAAAAATGCACCCCGTTCGGAAAGTTCACGAAGCTGACGAAGGTGGGCGGCCGGGTGGACACCTGGGTGACATAGTAAAATTTTAACCGAGTGCCCTTGTGCATCGCCGGCTCGGTACGTGTCAAGGCTTTGTCCATGGCCTTGTTCAACTGGCCGGTGGTAATCCGGGCCGCATACTGGGCGTAGACCTGGTCGACGATGGAAAAGATGCGCTGAACCCGCTGCCCGGTTTTGGCCGACACCGTTGTCACCGGCGCAAAGCTCAAAAACTTGGCCTCCATTCGTAAATTTTCCGTCAAACGCTTGAGCGCCTTGCCGTCCCGGTTGTCCACAAGATCCCATTTATTCAATAGAAAGATCGCCCCGCATCCGCGATCGTAGGCGTAACCGGCCACCCGGACATCCTGATCGGAAATACCCAGTTCGGCGTCGATGACGATCATGGCCACGTCGCATCGTTCCAGGCTGCGCAGGGCCTTGATGATGGAGAATTTTTCCAACCGGAGAGACACCTTGCCCTTGCGGCGAATCCCGGCCGTGTCCACCAGCACGTAGGACTGGGCGCCCCGGGTAAAGGCGGTGTCGATGCAATCCCTCGTGGTACCGGGAACTTCGCTGACCACCAGCCGCTCCTCACCCAACACGGTATTGATCAGAGAGGATTTTCCGGCATTGGGTTTTCCTATCACCGCAATGCGAATGGCATCGGACCGTTCTTCCTTGACCTCCATTTCAGGAAAACCGGCGGTCAGTTCATCCAGAAAATCAGCGACCCCGTACCCGTGCTCTGCCGATACCGGAAACAGCGTATCGATGCCCAGAGTATAAAATTCAAACAGGGCTTTTTCCTGCCCTTCACCGTCGATCTTGTTGACCACATAGAACACGGGTTTGTCCACGGTACGCAGGATGTGAATCAGATCGGCATCGAAGGGCGAGATGCCCCCCTTGCCATCGAGAATGAGGACAATGGCGTCGGCATCGACAATGGCCTGCTCCACCTGCTGGCGAATGTGCGGGGCGAAGGCGTCGTCGTCCCCTTCGGCAAAACCGCCGGTGTCCACCAAGATAAAAGCCTTATTATCCCACCGGGCATCCCCGTAATTCCGGTCCCGGGTCACGCCGGGCAGATCATCCACAATGGCATCCCGGGTTCGGGTGATGCGATTGAACAGGGTTGATTTGCCCACATTGGGCCTGCCCACAATGGCAACGATGGGTTTCATGGCAATTGTCCGATACGATAAAACAGCGTACGCGTTGTCGCTCAAGGTCAACCGTTGAGCGGTTACTAACGAGGGTATAACCCAGTGGTGAATCATGTGTCAAACGCCCAATGTACAACTCCGTCGGGCGGTCTGAAATCGACCGTCAAATGGGTTTCAATGCATATCATTTTCGTGTACACTCGGGACCGTTTTTTGTTGTCGATCCGCCGATCCAAAACTGAACCCAAATGAACGCCTCAATTGAACACTTCGATAGGAGTCTCCCATGCCGGAACTGGCCTATGTAAACGGAACAATCATGCCGATTGAACAAGCCATGGTGCCCATCGAGGACCGGGGTTACCAATTCGGCGACGGGGTCTATGAATTTGTTGCCAGCTACCAAGGACGATGGTTCATGCTGGACGCCCATCTGGATCGGTTGGAGCGATCAATGAGAGAGCTGGCCTTCGACACGATTCCCCGTTCCGAGATCAAAGTGGCGATCCGCGACCTGTCCGAGCGGTCCGGTTACCCGCGGGCAGGCATCTACATTCAAATTTCACGGGGAGTGGCCCCCCGCAACCATGCCATCACCCCGGATATTCCTCCCCAGATCATCATGACCATCCGGCCGGTCAAGGAAATACCGGAAGAGATGCGCAACAACGGTGCGACGGCCATCACGGTTCACGATACCCGCTGGGGCCGGTGCGATACCAAAACCGTTCAACTGCTGGCCAACAGCCTGGCCAAGCAAAATGCGCTGGATTCGGACTGCGACGACGCGATCTTCGTCTCGGACCAGGGAATCGTCCGCGAAGGAACCAGTTCAAACCTGTTCATTGTAACCGGTGACCAGTTAACCACCCATCCCTTGACAAACAGCATCCTTCCGGGGATCACCCGCAAGGTGGTTCTGGACCTCTGCAAAACCGCCAATCTGGATGTAAAGGAATCATTTTTCAAAACCGAAGCATTGTATGGGGCCGATGAGGTTTTTCTCACCGGGACCGTCACCGAAGTGCTACCGTTGGTTTGCGTTGACCAAAAACCCATCGGGAACGGCAAGGTGGGACCGGTCAGCCGTCGCATCTACACGCTTTTACACAAAAAGGCGATGGCCGGCGAGCTTGAATAGAAACACAAGATAAAAATTATCCATCGGCATCGGTGGATCAGTGCAGGATCTGGCTTAAAAACAGCTTGGTGCGATCGTGTTGGGGGTTGTCGAAGAATTCCATGGGCGTATTCTGTTCGACGATCCGGCCGTAGTCCATGAACAGCACCTGGTGGGCGACGCGCTTGGCAAACCCCATCTCGTGGGACACCACCAGCATGGTCATGCCATCTTCTGCCAGGCTGATCATGACATCGAGTACCTCCTTGACCATCTCCGGATCCAGGGCCGACGTAGGCTCATCGAATAGCATGATGTGTGGCTTCATGCAAAGGCTCCGGGCAATGGCCACGCGCTGCTGCTGCCCACCGGAAAGCTGCCCGGGAAATTTCTTGGCCTGCTCGGCAATGTGCACTTTTTCCAGGTAAACCATGGCCGTCTCTTCGGCCTTTTTCTTGGGAGTTTTTCTCACCCAGATGGGTCCCAGGGTGAGATTTTCTAGGATAGTAAGGTGGGGGAAGAGGTTGAAGTGCTGAAACACCATCCCCACTTCGGCCCGGATTTTTTCTATATTCTTGAGGTCGTCGGTCAGTTCGATGCCATCGACGATGATCTTTCCCCGCTGATGCTCCTCCAGACGGTTGATACAACGAATGAGCGTGGATTTCCCCGAACCGGAGGGACCGCAGATGACGATCCGTTCTTTCTTTTGAACGGTCAGGTTAATGTTCTGCAGAACATGGAACCGGCCGAACCATTTATGCATCTTTTTGATCTCGATAATGGCTTCACCGGTCGGCTGAAGCTGATTGTCAGGTTTGTCTTCACACATTATGATCTCTTCTTCAACCTGATTGATATCCGTTCCAGCCATGTGTTTTGAAATGCTATTCTCTAACAAAGTGAATGCTTGAAGCTTCCGTTTGCTATTGCCGGTTCAGATTAAAGCGACGAGGGATGAAGCATCACGCAGATATCGGACTTGTTACGAAGCCGTCTTAGTCGATACCATACAGTTTCATCTTGCTCAACAGGGACGGATGGCTGATCTCAAGCATATTGGCTGCATGGGTTCGGTTTCCACTTGTTTCGGCCAAGGCCTTGCGGATCATCTTGTTTTCCATTTCTGCTTTGGCGATTTTCAATGAGAAGCCGTCATAACCGCCGCCGCCCTCACCGTCCGGATGTAACGCTCCTGCTTTTCCTAATGAAAAATTATTTTTTTCCAGTGTGATACCATCCGCAAGGACGAGGGCTCGTTCGATGGCATTTTCCAATTCCCGGATGTTTCCGGGCCAGTCGTGTTGCATCAGCACGGCCATGGCTGCGGACGAGATATTTTTAGCGCCGCTGCTCAGGGTTTCGTTAAAGCGCATCATAAAAAACCGGCACAGCAGGGGGATATCCTCAGGCCGTTCACGAAGGGGGGGCAATTTAATGGGAACCACATTGAGTCGATAGAACAAATCTTCTCTGAATTGCCCCGAGGCCATTTCTGTTTCCAAGTCCTTGGAGGTGGCCGCAATCACCCGGACCTCGATGGCCCTGGCCTTGGCCCCGCCGACCGGACGAATTTCACCCTCCTGAAGCACCCGAAGCAGTTTGGGTTGCAGGGACACTGGAATATCGCCTATCTCATCGAGAAAAAGAGTGCCACCCTGTGCCGCCTCGAAAAGGCCCTTCTTATCTTTATCCGCACCGGTAAATGCGCCTTTGAGATGCCCGAACAATTCGCTTTCCATGAGGCCCTCCGGTATGGATGCACAGTTTACCGGAACCATGGGGCCGGACCGCCTGTCACTTTCCCGGTGAATCCCCTGGGCCACCAACTCCTTGCCGGTGCCACTCTCACCGGTGATCAGCACCGTGCTGTCAAATCGGGCCACCTTCAAGGCCATGGAAAAAACGGTTTGCATGGCCGAACTCCTGCCCACCATTTTTCCGAAGGACAGACTGCCGCCGATACGCCGGATTCTATCTTTAAGTTCAATATTCTCTTTTTTTAGTCGCTCCCGCTCTTCCGCTTTCTTAATGGTCAGCCGGATCTCTTCACTTTTAAACGGTTTCGAAACAAAATCATAGGCGCCCAGTTTCATAGCCTCGATGGCCATGTCAATGCTGCCGAAGGCAGACATCATGATAACCGTGGATGAGCGCAGATGATTGCGCCCCGCCTTTAAAAACGACATGCCGTTCATCTGCGGCATTTTCACGTCGCAAAGAATGTAATCAAATCGTTGGTCGGCTATTTTAGAAAGCCCTTGTTCACCGTCTTTGGCCGCATTGACGGCATACCCGTAGCGCGTGAGCATGGTTTTCAGCATGTGCCGCATATTTTCTTCATCATCAATAATCAAAATTCGTTTTTTTGTTTGTTTGCTTTCCATAACGGCCCGCCCGTATAAAACGTGAAATTTTTTTCATTCAGACCACGTTACATCAAAAATTGTCCATATCCAAAATACCCTGGGAA
>DEIP01000114.1:5182-7428 GCA_002352605.1 Desulfobacteraceae bacterium UBA2771
TTTTGTTTGTTTGCTTTCCATAACCGCCCGCCCGTATAAACCGTGAAATTTTTTACATTAGGTCGCCAGGGGTAAAACCACATGAAAAACGGCCCCCATATCTTCGCTGTTGGCTGCAGTTAAATGACCACCGATTTTTTCGACGATCATAAATGACACACTAAGCCCCAACCCCGTGCCTTTACCAGGTTGCTTGGTGGTAAAAAAGGGATCGAAAAGATGAGGCAAATGGGAAGCATCAATGCCGCCTCCGTTGTCCTTGATGGTCACCTTGACGAAGTTGCTTCCCGGATCGCTGTATAAATCGATATCACCGGAGACACCCAGGCTGGACAGATTTATCCGTCTTTCACCGTAATGTTTGCTATTTACGGCATCGATGGCATTAAGCAGGATGTTCAAAAAGACTTGTCTCAGCCGATCGGAATCGGCACATACAAGATCATCGATGGCATCCAGGTGGGTTTCGAAGACGATATCGGCGGCCGCCGACTGGTATTTGAATACCTCAATCAAGTCTTGGAGTAGCTGGTGAATGGAGATCGGCCTTGATTCCCCGTCCGTGGATCTGGACATGTCGAGCAATTGTCGAATGATATTATTGATTCGCGTGATCTCTTTTTCAGACCTGGTGATAAAATCGTTTTGTTCTTCCGACGTCAGATCGGTTTGTTTCAGTAAATCCAAGTATCCCAGCACAATACCGATGGGATTGCCGATTTCGTGGGCAATTCCGGATGTGAGCCTTCCCACAGTCGCTAATTTTTCGGCCCGGATGACATCATTTTGGGCCTTTTTGAGTTCAAGGTTGGCGGATTTTAAGGAACCGATGGTTTTCTTGAGCATTCGCTTGTCGTCGGCAATCCGTTGCAGCATTTTATTCAGTGAAGAAGAAAGGACAGAAAATTCGTTGTCTTCTTTTCGAACAGAAAAATAGAGGGTCGCTTCGTCCTGATAGGTTTCGGCACGTTTGGCTAGCCTTTTCAGCGGCCTGAAATAAATCCGGGAAAGCTGATGATTGCCGAACATAGCAAAAAAAAAGCTGTTAATGACCACAAATACGAAGGCGGTTTTCTGGATCCGGCGAAAACCCCGGTAGATATCCGTCAAGGAACTTTCGATTCCCCCGGCGGCGATGGTTTTTCCTTCTTTCTTAACAGGATAGGTAAGGATCACCGTTTTATGCTGAAAAAAAAACATGCCAAAGGCTTTGCCCGCCTTTTTCGTGGCGGCCCGACCCGTAATCAGCGTCTGATAAACCTCAGTTTCAAGATTGAAAGGCGAAGTGTCCTGATGGCCGTTGGCAAGGATTGGGCCGCCCCCCCCGGCGAAAAGAAAACGATCGCCTGCGGGAAAAACGCCCTCGACTTCCGACAGGCTCGTTTGGTCACCGGCGATGGAAAGCGATCGCCGATTTTCGCAGGCGATTTTAAGAGAAAAACGTTTTTGATCGGCATATCGCGAAATCGTTATTTCGAGGAAAATGAAAACCACCAGGAGATCGATAAGCAGCATGGATAAGAAGAATAATATCCAAAATTGGACGAAAACCCGGCTTTTAACACCACGAAAACCCATATTGCAGCCGATAATAGATATGAATGTTTGTCTTTGACAAATGAGCGATTTGATAATTCAGGATTGATTATACCACATTTCGAAAAATTGAGGAAGATCTTAAAGCTATTGGAGGGTGTAACAACGACCCAGCCCGTTCCCTATCGTAAAGGGAGCGGGCTGGTATGAAGAATTTTTTCGGCAGCGTCCTACTCTCCCACACAGCTTCCCATGCAGTACCATCGGCGCTGAAGAGCTTAACTTCCGTGTTCGGGATGGGAACGGGTGTTGCCTCTTCGCCATCGCCACCGAAAAATCGTTTATGCAAACGTCGGCGCAATTTGGAATGTCGAATATGTTCTTAATTATTTATGTCAGTTATTTTGTGGCCAAGCCGCACGACTGATTAGTACCAGTAAGCTGAACACATTACTGTGCTTACACACCTGGCCTATCAACCTCGTAGTCTTCGAGGAGTCTTTAGTTAAGCATGTTTCCATACCTAAGGGATATCTAATCTTGAGGTGGGCTTCCCGCTTAGATGCTTTCAGCGGTTATCCTTTCCGAACTTAGCTACCCAGCCATGCCGCTGGCGCGACAACTGGAACACCATTGGTTCGTCCATTCCGGTCCTCTCGTACTAGGAACAGATCCTCTCAAATATCCTACGCCCACGAAAGATAGGGACC
>DEIP01000153.1 GCA_002352605.1 Desulfobacteraceae bacterium UBA2771
CCGGATGTTGCGCTCTCATCGGAGTCTGATCCTCAACTGGTTTCGGGCCAAAAAGCAAATTGCTTTAGGTGCTGTGGAAGGTCTCAACAACAAGGCAAAAGTGACCACAAAAAAAGCTTATGGTTTCAAAAACTTTGAAGTCATAAAACTATCTTTATATCACACCCTTGGAGATCTTCCCAAACCACTAGGCACCCACACATTCTGCGGATGAACCACTATTACATCAAAAGACGAGATGGTACCACAGCTGCCGCAAGATTCTTTGAGGCTAAAACAAACGACCTCTTTGAGTTTCTCTTGAATAATATGGATTATCTGGCGCGACCACGGAACCGTCTAAAATTAGCCGCTTAGCGGTTAGTGGGCGAAGTTAGAACCAAGCCCGAAAAATGAGGGGGGGAGTGAATGATTACGGTTGACCAGCTATGGCGTGGAGATTGCCGACATGAGTAAAAACGGCACCTGGATCAACGATGTCCGTATGGCAGCGGGCGCCTCTCGGCGGCTTGAAGACGGGGATATCATCTCCCTGGGCGGTACATCCATCCGTCTCTCCTGCCAGCACCTGGCACACCCGTCAGAGGAGGAGAAAGGGGCGGAGTAGACCACCACCAACCCGGTGCCCGTTTTTATCACCAGCCTGGTGGCCGATGTTCGCTGCTTTTCCGCCTTTTTCCAGCAGGTCAATTCGACGGATGCCTACACCTTCATCAATGAGATTTTTTCCCGATTCAGCGCCATCGTGAACGAGGAACAGGGGACGGTCAAAGATTATGCTGGAGATGCGGTTTTCGCCTTCTGGGAACACCCCAGGGTGTTTTCCGCCGATCATGCGATAGCGGCCTGCCAGGCCGCCATCCATCAGCTGCGCAGCATTCCCGAAATCCACCTGCAACTGAGGGATCGGGCATGCCGATGCCTCTCCCTGTGATGGGCTGGGGACTGACCACCGGCCAGATTACCCTTTCCCATTATGGGTCCCGGTCCGCCGATTTGGCTTTGGTGGGAGATTGCATCAACCTGGCGTTCCGCCTCTCCTCCATGGCCGGTAAAACACTTCCCTGCCCCATCGTCATGTGCCGGCAAACCGCATCCCTGGTGAGGCAGAAACTGCCGCTCATGGACATGGGAAACCAAAATATCCGGGGCCGCAGCGGGCAGGAGCACCTTTTCGGTATCCAACCGGAGTGAAACATCCGTTTCAGTGGAGAGCATTGCCGAGATTAACTGACCCTGACCCGGGTTGACGGTCGGTTTTCTTTTCCGCGGCTCAGACGTTGCCTGTCAGGGCTGCGTTGGCCAGTTCTCCAACGGTGACTTCCATTATCTGCATCTGCCGGTAGAGCCGCAGGGATGCCCTGTCGGACAGTCGGGCCCGCAAGCGTGACCGCACGGTGTCATCCAGGATGGGGCCGGCTGCCCAGATCGCCGTTCCGCGTAAGTAGGGGTCGGGAGAATCGAAGAACGCAGGAAGAAAAGGCGCCGCCGGTTTGGCCAACAGCGGCCGGGCATGCGCGAAACGCCCCACGCCCCACAAGGATCCCCGTTGAAGCAGTTCGTGTTCGAGAAAATTGCCGGCCGGATTGATATAGGAGATCAGGATGCGGGCAAACTCGTCCGCCAGGTCGGCATGGCCGGCGGTAATCTCACCCATGGCTTCGGGTGACCCCCAGCCGATACCGCCGGACTCGTCGTTGAGATTCCACATGAGCCGACGCATCACCACCCGCGCCGATTCCATGGCGGTGTCGGCCATTTGGCCAACCACCGCCCCCATGGCCGTGACCGCGTGCCAGCGAATCCGCTCTTCTCCCGAATAAAAAAAAGAAAACAGGGGATTGACTGCCTGGCGGCCGGGTATCTGCCGAATTATTTCCAGGGCGGCGTCAAAATCATCCTGATCAAGCAGCCGCCTGATTTGGGCTTTGCGTTCACGATTACCCATAATTGCAGGTTCCGTAAAAAATCCGATATCTGCGCTACGCCTCATCTCTCGTCACTGCGGAGTACAAGTACGCCTCCTTCCTCTGGATTCGCAAGCCTTGATCTTGAATCTTTTACGAAACCGTTGGAAAAGGGACGCTTGACGCGTTCATCATGGTTGAGCGCCGTCCGAAGGGCTAAAAGGAGATGATCTCGAAGCCCGCTTCGATATACCGTGACATGGCGGGGTGGCCGGACATGTCGCCCAGCAGGGTCAGGCCCTGATTGGCGGCTTCATCCACGGTGCCCATCTTGTGGGCGCACCCTTTGCACACACCTTCCACAATGCCCATAGATTTGGCTTTCTCCCACAGCTTGTGAAGGGGATTTGCCGGTTCGGCCAGCCGGGGCAGCAGGGCGGTGGCCGCCCCCTCCACGATGATACGGCCGTCCATGCCCTTTTCCTTCATGTCCATCCCGTTGAGCAGGAGATGGATGAAGCAGACCGGATCCCCGTTAAAAACGAATAGCGCTATTTTCTTCATGTGTACTCCCATTCGCGGCGTTGCAAAATCATGGTTAAAAAGGATTCCATAACCCTATTCTACCGATATTCCCATCTGATGCAGTCTTCCGGACAGTACTTGATGGCTTCGTTCACCGTCTCTTGAGGATAGATCTCCAACTCGATGACATCAATGTATCCGGCGTCGTTTTGTTGAAATACTTCCGGGCAAACGGCCACGCAGCCCATGCACAGGGTGCATGGGCCGATATCGACCACGGGTACTTTCATTTTAACCGGCGTTCACGGCCTCGCCGATCTTCTTGCCGTACGCGATGCAGGCCTCGATGCCGGCATTATCGGGGACGTACTGAAGCCGGGGACCCGATTCGATCAGCTTGAATTTCATGGCCGCCAGTTCCGCGGCCACCAGCTTCACCGATTCGCCGCTCCAGCCGTAGGAGCCGAAGGCCCCGCCGATCTTGTTCGCCGGTTTAAGCCCCTTCATGTAAGTGAGTACATCGGCCACCGTGGGAAACATCTGGTTGTTCAGGGTCGGAGAACCGACCACCACGGCGGCCGCATCCAGTACATCGGTCATGATGTCGCTGCGGTGGGAGCTGCGGATGTGGATGGGCTTGACCTTGACGCCGGTCAGAGAGATGCCCTCGGCGATGGCCTTTGCCATGGTTTCGGTGCTCTTCCACATGGTGTCGTAAATCACCACCGCCTTCTTTTCCGCCTCCTGACGGCTCCACCTCAGGTAGGCGTCAATGATCTCACCGGGCGTTTCCCGCCAAATGACGCCGTGGTCCGGGCAGATCGTGTCGATCCGAATGCCCGACGCCACCACTTTTTCCAAAAGTTTCAGGATCCGCGGACCGTAGAGCATCAAAATATTGGCGAAATACTTCTTGGCTTGTACCATGGCCTCGGAACCGGCCTGATCGTCGAATCTTTCGAAACCCGCATAGTGTTGGCCGAACCCGTCGCTGGAAAAGAGGATGTGGTCCTCTTTCAGATAGGTGAACATACTGTCCGGCCAGTGGATCATCCGGGTTTCCATGAAGGTGAGGGTGCGCTTGCCCAATGACAATGTCTCACCATCTCTTACCGGGTGATAGTTCCAGGTGTTGGGAAAATGGCTGGCTATGTTTTTGGCACCCATTTTGGAACAGTACAGCGGTTTGTCTTCGCCCACCAGGTTCATGATGCGCGGCAGCGATCCCGTATGATCCATTTCCGTGTGATTGCTGATCACTACATCAATTTTTTTCGGGTCGATGACCTGGGAGATGTTGCCGATCAGTTCATCGGCAAAATGCGCTTTTACCGTGTCAAGGAGTGCCACTTTCTCGTCGATCACCAGATAGGCGTTGTAGCTGGTTCCCCGGTCGGTGGAGTAGCCGTGAAAATCCCGGATATTCCAGTCGATGACGCCGACGTCATAGACGCCGTCTGCAATCTTCGTCGGTTTCATGTTTCGTTCCCTGTTGTCCTTTTTAGCGTACCCCAAGGGGCACTGTCATGGATCCATCTATTCTGCCGTGTGTTCCACGGCAGGGCAATGGTGGGGATCCAAATTGGTAATTGTTAATCAATAATCAAGATGCCCTTTTCCCATAAGCAGAAAAAGGGCATCCGAAGCCGGCCAATGAAGAAAATGAAGCGCTTCCCAAGGATGGGAGAGCTTATTCTTCTTTTTCGAAATCGTCTTTTCCCGCACCGCAGACCGGGCATTCCCAGTCCCCGGGTACATCTTCCCACTTGGTGCCGGGATCCACATCATTGTCTGGGTCCCCCGCTTCAGGATCGTAAACATAGCCGCAGAGTGTGCAAACATATCTGTCCATTGTTACCTCCGTAAAGTTATGCGTTAATTGTTAAAGGTGACGCCATGGGTGATGTATTCATGTCTAAGGGTTCGCGCTAAAAAAGGTGATTCTCTTTACCATGAAGGGCCTGGCGGTGTCTAATCGAAATTGACAGCGATTATCCCAGGGGCTTGAACATCTTTTTCCCGGCACCGCAGATTGGGCATTTCCAGTCGTCGGGCAGGTCGTCAAATGAGGTTCCCTTTGAGATCTTGCCTTTGCGATCTCCCTTATCGGGGTTGTAAATATACCCGCAGTTGGAGGTCTGACACTGGTACATTTCATGGGGTTCGGCCATTCCTGACTCCTTTTCTTTTAATTTCAGTTCAATTGAACGATTGCATCAGTTTATCGGCGTTCGCTTCAATCTCCAGGCGCAGCCGGTCCATGGCCGCATCATCCGTCAAAACCGGTTCGGGCAGGGACCATTGCACCGTTTTGATACCCGGAACCGGTATCTTGTCAACGCTCTCGCCGATAGCGATCGCCAGATTGGGCGTGGTGCCGGATAAGGCCTGTTCAACGTTCTGAGGGTTGCGGTAGCCCATGTCCATGCCGACTCGCTGCATGGCCCGGACCATCGACGCAGACAATTCGGACGCCGGTCGCAGGGCGCCGAATCCGGTGCGAATGCAGTCACCGTAGCGCTGTTGGGCTATGGCCGCCGCCATAGGCGCCCGACAGGCTCCTGTCGGTGAAACGAAAAGAACGTTCTTCCGCTTGACCAGGGGCAGGACGGTTTGTTGGATGGCCTCGTCAACATCCGCGGCCAGGCCTTCATGTTGGCGGATGGCCCCTTTTGATTCGACGCCCCGGTAGGTCAGTGCGTGACTGAACTGGGCGTTGATGGCATCGAAAAAGTACTTGGTGGTCAGGTGGATGCCATCGAACAGCTGGCGCCCCTGAGATGCCGCGACGCTGAACAGCATGCCCTTTCGGGTGGCCGCCAGCGGATCCTTTAACTTATATACATATTTTCGTGACCACAGGGTCTGGCATCGGTCGATGAGGACTTTGAGCTGGGCGGAGATGCCGTAAAAAAATACCGGGGTTGCGGCCACCACCAGATCCGCTTCCCGCATCAGGCCGAATATTTCCGTTGACATGGGGTCATCGGCGATGACACAGGTGCCATGCGTCTCACAGTACCCGCAGCCTTTGCAGGGAACGATCCCGGCCCTGGCCACCTGGATGGTCTTGACAGCAGCACCCGTATGGGCGGCCTTGTCCAGAAATGTCGCTAAAAAAGTGTCGGTATTGCCGCCTTTGCGGGGGCTGCCCTGAAGTCCTAAGATCAACATGGGTCGATGTCTCTCACGGCGTTATTATGGGTGTTTATTTAAAGTGGCAGGTGGCACAGGTAACCGGGCCATGGGGCTTGCCGGCCCGCTTATCTTGTTTGTGGCACTTGATGCATTGCAGGTTCATCACTTTTTTCGGCTTTATGGTTCCCTCTGCCTTCAGCTTTCTAATGGCATCTGTTTCCTGGGGAAATACACTGTGACAGATGGTGCAATCTTTCAGGTTCTCCTGGTGTTTGGCGTGAAGGAAGGGCACCTTCCCCTGTTTGCCTCCGAAGATATCAATCTGGTGAGGTCCCCCGCTGGCGGCATGGATTGCGGTTATGGGAAGGAAAATCAGCAGGGTGCTGACGATGGAGATCAACAAAAAGCGGCTGTTCATGTATCATTCTCCGTTATGGGGTGTTGTCGATAGGTGAATTGGGTGTTAACCGCCGTGATCGTCCGGGAGGATGCCGGGCGATCTCCACGGCGGTCGCTGCCTGAGATCAATACATCTCTTCGTGGGCCAGGTCATCGTCAGTCACCTTGCCGCTGAACAGCTTGTAGGCCCAGATCTGGTAAGCCAGCACCACGGGCACGAAAAGCAGCACCACGATGATCATGATCTTCAGGGTCAAGGGGCTGGACGAGGCGTTAAAGGCCGTCAGGCTGTACTTGGCATCGATGCTGGAAGGGAACAGGTTTGGATACAGCCCGATCACGCCGAAGAAGATGCAGGAAACGATGGTGGCCGACGAAGCGAGCCACGCCTTGAAAAAGGCTTTTTGCATGAGAAAGTACTTGATCCCCACGATGGCGGCGACGGCGATCGCCGGAACCAGGAACAGCACCGGGTTGGCCAGATAGTTGTTGTACAGCGGGGTGAAGATATACGAAGCCACCAGAAAGACGACGACCACGCCGGTGAGTACCGGCCACAGCTTTCCGGACAGGCTTTCGGTCCGTTGGGCCAGGTCGCCGTCTGCACGGACAGTGAGCCACAGGGCGCCGTGAAGCAGGAAGAGGCAGACAAACAGGACGCCGCCTAACAGCCCGTAAGGATTGAGAAGGGTGAATAGATTCCCCTGGAAAATGCCGTCCTGGTCGATGGGCACGCCCTCGAAAATGTTCGCAAAGGCCACGCCGAACAGCAGCGCCGGCAGGAAACTGCCGACAAAAATACAGGCATCCCACACTTTTTTCCATGCGGGGCTTTCCACCTTATTGCGGAACTCGAAGGAGACACCCCGCAGGATCAGGGCAAACAGAATCAGCATCAGCGCCGAGTATAACGATGAGAACATGATCGCGTAGAACAGTGGAAAGGCGGCAAAAGTAACACCCCCGGCGGTGATCAGCCACACTTCGTTGCCGTCCCACAGCGGTCCCATGGAATGGATCATCATGTTTTTGTCCCGTTCCGATTTACCCAGGAAGGGATACAGCGTGCCGATTCCGAAGTCGAAGCCGTCCGTCATGAAGAAGATCGCCCACAGCAGGCCCCAGAGAAAAAACCATGCGGATTGTAATACCATTTATAACCCCCGTGTTTCGTCTGTAAAATTCAAATCGTTTAATGACCGGTTATGCGTTTTCCGTAGCCGGTTTAGGTCCTTTTTTAGCGATATTAGTGATCAGGTAAAAGCCGACGAGTCCCAACAGTCCGTAGACCAGTATGAAGCCCACCAGCGACGTCATGACCTGGGATGCCGCTATTGGTGAGGCGGCATCGGCGGTTTTCAGCAGACCATAGACGATCCACGGCTGGCGGCCGACTTCTGCCAGCACCCATCCCAATTCAATGGCCAGATAGGGCAGTGGGATGGAAAAGAGCATGGCCCACAGGTACCAGCGGGACTCAACCAGTCGTTTTCTCAGAAACCATCCGATGATGGTGAGCAGAGGGAACAGGGTTCCCAGGGCCACCATGACTCTGAATGATACAAACGTCGGCAGAACCGGTGGCCGCTCGTCCCTGGGGATATCCTTCAACCCGGTTACGACTGCGTTGAAATCGTGATGCCCAAGAAAGCTCAAGGCGCCGGGCAGCCGACCGATTTCGATCTTGTTGCGTTCGTTTTTCTCGTCGGGGACGGCAAACATGACGATGGGGGCCCGGGGCTGGGTTTCCCAGTGGGATTCCATGGCGGCCAGTTTGGCCGGTTGGGTCTGCGTTACGTGAACGGCATGCATATCACCGGTAATGGCGACGATAAGGGATGACACCAGTCCTACCACCAGGCCGATATTGAAGGATCGGGTGAAGAGATCGACGTGCTGTTTCTTCAGCAGGTGCCAGGCGCTGATGCCCATCACGAAGAAAGCGGCCAGCGTGAAGGCGGAGGGGATCATGTGAGCAATTTCCAACAGCCCGAATTTGTTGGTGACCACGGCCAGAAAATCGGTGAGTTCCGCCCGACCGTTACGGATGGTGAAGCCCACCGGATGCTGCATCCAGCCGTTGGCCAGCAGGATCCAGACGGCCGAGACGTTACCGGCCCCGGCCACCAACCACATGACCGTGGCGTGGGCTTTTTTAGACAGCTTGTTCCAGCCGAAGATCCAGATACCGATAAAGGTTGACTCCAGGAAAAATGCCACCGTTGCCTCGATGGCCAGCAGGGCTCCGAAAATGTCTCCCATATAGACGGCGTAGCGGGACCAATTGGTACCAAATTGAAATTCCAGGGTGATGCCGGTGACCACGCCCAGGGCAAAATTGATCAGAAAAAGCTTTCCCCAGAATTTGGTCATGCGCAGGTAGGTTTCATCTCCGGTCTGCACATATCGGGTCTCCATGTAGGCCACCAGTACGGAGAGTCCCAGGGTCAGGGGGACGAAAAGGAAATGAAACATGGTGGCGGCGGCAAACTGGAGACGGGATAACATGACAACGTCCATACAAATTCCTCCTTGAAAAGATGACGGCGGCCGACCCACGGGACCGGCTGCCCTGAAGCATCATTGTGTGCATTCAGGCGGTCCCGTACACTTCAGGCCGAACCCCAGCGATCCGGGCGGGGCGATCCGGTCCCAGTGTCGATGGGGTTGCGGTAATGTCGGGGGCAGCAAACAGCGCCTGACGTGGGGCTATACGCCCCCGTCTAAGGTACACTGGTTAAAATCGATGGGCTTGCCGCATTTTGCGCAGGTGTGTTTCTTGTCGAACTCATCGGAAAAGATCTCTTTGCTTTCACCGCATTCGGGGCATTTGCAAATAAACGATTTCAGGTTTTTGAATGACTCATAACCGGGGCAATGTTGGGGTGTGGACATGACAGCCTCCTTTTTTTTAAATCTGGATCGTTGTGGTTTGGTAGAATGATGTGCGTCCATTGTCAGGCGAGCTTTTCTGCAATCTCCCGGCCGTAATCCTGGGCCATTTTCAGGCCGCCGCCCAGGTTGGCCGACTTGAGCCGCAGCGGGGCGCTCACCATATTCATTTTGAAAATATTTTTCATGGTATCAAAAATGCGGTCCGGGGCCTCACCACTCCACCCAAAGGCGCCGAATGAACCGCCGATCTTTCCTTCGAGTTCGGCCTTTTCGGCCATGAACAGCAGAGTTTTCATTCCCTTAACCATCTCCCCGTGGTAGGTCGGAGAGCCGAACACGACTGCATCGTACCCTCTCAGATCCGAGTCATTCTTGATATCCGTCACTTTTACCACGTGGGCCTCATGGCCGGAGAAACGAATTCCTTCGGCGATAAGATTTCCGATTTTTTCAGTTTCGCCTGTACGTGTGACATACACGATAAGTGCTTTGGCCATTCCGTGCGTCCTTTCTCTCGTCAATGAATTTGTGCTGCCGGGCTATTTGATTCTGGGGTCCTTGCCATCAAACTGACAGTCGGGAGTATAACAGGTGTTGTCCAGAAAATCGCATTTTTCCTTGCAAGACGGGCATTTTTCAGGCGGGGCATCCGCCTGCAGTTCATATCCGCAGTTACCGCATTTCCAGCTACCCATGGGGCACCTCCTTGTAGGTGTTGATCATGTGGTCGGTGTCCGTCAGCACTTCATATGTTGGCAGGCACGGGTCACATGAAGTCCGCAGCCAATAGCCGGTACTGCCGTTTGGCCATCGGGAGGCGCTGGCCCTGGTGTCCATTCATATTTCCGGACGGACACTCTGCGGGGCCCATCACCTCCCGATTTATTGAAGAGGCGGGGTTACGCCTTCCACAGCCCGTGAAGATTGCAGTATTCTCTGGCGGAGGCCGACGCAGCGTCGACCTTGAACACGGCTTCGGGCGTCTGGCCCGGAT
>DEIP01000045.1 GCA_002352605.1 Desulfobacteraceae bacterium UBA2771
TGGCCCCCCGATATTGTCTGGGGCTGATCCCTATTTTCGGATTCCTCGGCCTGGAAGACTTTAAGGCGTCAGATGTGACGTTTATCAACCATATCAGTGTCCATCCGTGGTAACATCTCAAAAAGTTCGGGTAAAAGATGAAAAAGAACCGGACATTGGTCACCATGTTTGCTATCTGAATAATGCCTGATGTCGCCAAAGATGCGGTTGATACCCCATGCTCAAATAAAAATATCGTAACCACGGGTTCAAAGGCTCTGGGTTCAAAGGTTCAACCATAACGAAGAAGGCATGAGAATAGCTCGATTTGAGGATGTTGAGGCATGGCAGTCGGCTCTTTTTCCCGAGTACGCATGGTTCGACGCCGTGGAAAAGGACGGCGTTTGCTCTATCCTGAAAGGTTGTTCGCATAACACCTGCCGGCAGCGTCACCATCCGGTCCTTCTGTACGCCCGCTGAAATCCAATCCTACCGTTTCGACGATCAGTTCGGCATCCATCCCCAGTACAAATCAGGTCCGCCGGGATTTCAAGTGGCTGCGCTTCGGCGTTTCTCCATGATCGGACCCCGAAAATGGCTTCTTAACAAAAAACAGTTGACATGACCGGCCGGTTTTTAATAGAATTTCACGTATCTGTTCAGCATCCAGCCCGAGTTCTTTCCACGAATCATCCTGAATCTGCCTGTTCTTGAATAACATGTTGTCTGAAAAACAGTCGGTTGAGATCGTTTGTCATTCGACAGTGCGGCGGGAAGCGGATCGCGCATCGCCGTCTTTCTGCCATATTAAAACCAAACGGACAGCCAATTGATAGTTTTACCATCATAATTGCCGACGACCATGTGATGATGCGCGAAGGCATTAAAAATATGATCGATAGGGTGTCGGGGCTCATGGTTATCGGTGAAACGGGTGATGGTCTCAAACTTCAGACCTCGTTACATCAAAAATTATCCATGTCCAAAATACCCTGGGAATACAGTTGTTTCAGACAAAAAAACACGCTCTCAGATAAAAATTGGACACTCTCGATTTCCGGCAGCTTGTAATATCAGATAGTTATCTACCGCCCGTTCAATTGAGCACTATTTTGATACGGCGAAATGTCCATTTTTTGGCCCTCAAAATGGGTGGAAATAACGAGGTCTAAACTTATTAAAATGCTGAAAATGATAGTTCCCGACATGGTGATTCTGGATATATCGATGCCGGGACTGCGAGGTATCGAAGCGGCCCGTGAAATCAACGCCCTGTATCCCGATATCCATGTGCTTATCCTGAGCATGCATAAGAGCAAGGAGTTTCTCTCCATGGCCTTGGCGGCCGGCGCCAAAGGCTACCTGCTGAAAGAGGACTCGGGGGATGAACTGCTCCAGGCCATCGACCAGATCAGGAAAGGACAAACCTATCTGTCCAGGAAACTGATCAACGAATTCCCCTCCGCTATCATCTCCATATGCCGGGGTAATTACAAAACCGATTCCGACCCGCTCACCCCCCGCGAGCGCCAAGTGTTACAACTGATCGTAGAAGGGAATGCCGATCGGCAGATCAGCGAACAGCTATACATCAGCGTTCGTACGGCCCATCGCCACCATGCCAACATTCGCTCCAAACTCAGCCTAAGGCACACGGCTGACCTGGTGCGATACGCAATTGCTCAGGGATATATCACCAGCCACCCGTATGCGGCCATACCCATCCGATATGGGTAATACTACTTACAGGCCCATCCGATAATTGGGCAGTTTTTCGAATTGTTTCTTCCGCATGTGCTGGTTCATAATCGAAAATTACCGATTCTCGCCTATCGGGGTGTGGGTCGCAGCAACACACCGCCTAAAAGCGATGCGGTATTGAAAGGCCCCGATCAATGGAAAAGGAGATTGGAGGAAAAGATCCAAATGGCGGGATCTCCCCATTTTTGAACAGGATGATGTTTCCATCAGTATACCCGTGGCAGCGCAACAGGCAAAATCCATGATGACCCAGCCGTTCAAAGAAAAAAAAGTAGTAACGCGTGCCGACACACGCAACCCCACGGAGGCAACAATCATCTGCAGGCCCTACGCCAGCAGTGGTGCCATCTGTGCATCGGATGGTATCATGCGTAATTTTTCGAGTGGGGGGGCCTATATCGAAACGTCCCATAATTTCAAAACAAAAACTATTCTCATCCTACGGGTGGTCCGCTATCCGTCCATGTCGTCATCCATCACCGACCTCGAGCGGCCGCGATCCATCTGCCTGGCACAAGTCAAATGGCGGCAGGTTCTGGCTGAAGAGAACGCCATTCGATACGGCATCGGCCTGAAGTATCTCGATTAATGACAGGTATCACCCATATTTTATGGCCTCATTTTCTCAATATGAATTATTTTTCCCTGCCACATGGTCGTCAAAAAACAGAAAAAAACCTATCTATTTGGTATTAAATAGAATATTAAATATGCAAAAATATATCAAACAGGCATTAACCTTGCTATATCTATAATTGGTTGTCAATCCGTTCGACCTTGCGACAAATCCGAATTGGCTTTGGCGTAAGATCATCGTTAGCGATTTAGCGAACTGATTTTGTACCGGATTCTGGTTCGGAGGCAGCGCATGTCGACGGCGGAATACGGGCTGAATAATGCCATCTACTGAAAACAAGGCGGCAGAACAATGATCGACCGTACACCCTATATCATCGTAGACAACCAGAAAATCCGCCCCATCGGTTGGTCGCCGCGGCCGGATCATTCAACCGATGATCGAACCCGGCGGGAGTCGCAGGCATTCGGTGTGGTCGACCGGGTTTCCATTTCCAGAGAAGCCCGTCAAAAATTCAAACAGGCGCAATCCGACGAGGGGACGCCATCGACGCTGAATTACCTGCCCCAAAAACCCCAAGCGACCATAACCCACCTGTTGACCTACTCACCGAAACAACTTAGATGCGTACAAGAATAAGACCCACCCGGTTTGTCTTCATTTCGGCCAAAGGATTAGTTATCCGTTCCGTCCCGCCCGTGATGTGTTGACGATAGAAAAAAGGTTGCCAAACACCCGTCGGATAATTTAGTTTGTCATCCCCGTTGCCGCAAAGGAGATGCCATGAATTTGATAAATAAAATGCCTGAAAACCGATATTGGGAAAGAGGTTTTGGTCATGCACCAATCTTTTATGGATTGTATCGATGATCTGGAGCGTGTCGGCCAAATTTTGAGAATCCGGGAGGAAGTCGACCCATACTTGGAAATGGCCGCCATCCATCGTCAAGTCCACCGGGAAAAGGGACCAGCCATCCTATATGAGAATATCAAAGGTTCAAATTTTGCGGGGGCATCCAATATTTTTGGCACCATGGATCGATTGGCATTTATCTTCAGAAGGTCTCTAAAACCGTTGCAGCTGTTAATGGAAACCTGGAGTGATCCGCTGCCGATCCTGCGTCAACCCCGGAAATGGTTTGCCCTTCCGCGAACGGTTTTGCATTCCTTTCCCCGATATGTGCGATCCAGCCTTCTCGAAACAACGCGTCTGGGTGACGTGAAGGCGGGCATGGTCACCGGTTGGAAAAAAAAGATACCCGTTTTGGAATGTGAATGTCGTATCCGGGACCTCCCGCAGATCCACTCCTGGCCCTTGGATGGCGGGAGTTTTATTACCCTTCCCCAGGTATGCTCGCTGCCACCCACGGATCGACCGAATATTCTAAAATCCAATCTGGGCATGTACAGGGTCCAGATGTCAGGAAATGCGTATATTCCGGATCGGGAAGTGGGCTTACACTACCAGATTCACCGGGGGATTGGCATTCATCATACCCAGGCAATAGAATCCGGAAAGGCACTTAAGGTCAGTGTTTTTGTCGGCGGCCCCCCGGCCCATAGCGTCGCAGCCATGATGCCGATGCCGGAAAGCATGAGTGAACTTACCTTTGCGGGTATGCTCGCCGCCAGGCCTTTTCGTTACACGGTAATTGATGGATGGGTCATTTCAGCGGATGCCGATTTTTGTATTTTGGGAACCGTGGGGCCTGACACAAAACCCGAAGGCCCATTTGGTGACCACCTAGGATTTCACTCTCTGAAGCACCCTTTCCCCTACCTGAAGGTCGAAAAAGTCTTTTACCGTACGAACGCAGTTTGGCCTTTTACCGTGGTCGGAAGACCGCCTCAGGAAGACAGTATGTTCGGCAAATTAGTGAAGCGATTAACCGGGAATATGATAGCTACTCAGGTGAAAGGCGTCCGTGAAGTTAATGCTGTGGATGCTGCCGGCGTGCACAGCCTGCTGTTGGCCGTCGGGTCCGAGCGATATGTTCCCTATGAGCGTCGAGAGCCTCGGGAATTATTAACCCAGGCGAATGCGCTACTTGGATTCAATCAAATCGCTTTGGCAAAATACCTGTTTATCTGTGCCGGTGAAGATAACCCGAAACTAACCGCTTCGGATGTCCGGGCGTATATGCAACACATCCTACAACGCGTGGATTGGCGGAAAAATCTTCACTTCCAAACCAATACAACTATGGATACACTGGATTATACCGGTCATGGCCTACATAAGGGATCCAAACTCGTCATTGCCGCTGCAGGAAAAAAACGCCGTGAGCTTTGTCATCAGATACCGGAAAAGCTGGCCCTTCCGAATGGCTATGGTCACCCCAGGATGATCCTTCCCGGGATTATGGTTGTCGAAGCCCCTTCCTACACGCTGGATAAACAAGGCGTGAAATACGGCGCCAAAGGCGATCGACCGGAAGCCGTGGGAAAATTCTGCACCGAGATAGACATCTTAAATCCCGGGCTGTTTTCCCAAAAAGGACTCGCCTGGATCGTTTTGGTGGACGACAGTGATTTTTGTACCAGATCGCTGAATAATTTTCTTTGGGTCTGTTTCCTTCGCTCCAATCCAAGCAAAGATACACACGGAATTCAGGCTTTCAGCGAAGACAAACATTGGGGGTGCAACGAATCGTTGGTAACAGACGCCAGGTTGAAGCCGCACCACACCACACCGATGGAACAAGATCCGGCCGTGGAGAGAAAAGCCGCTGAAAAATGGAAAAGGAACCGGTTCGCCGGTTGAATGATGCCGCTAATAAATCATCAGCGGATATGGAACCATTCTGAATCCAGATGAAACGAAAAGCGCACGAGAGGGGACTCCGGCGCTAAAGGATAATCTGGTGCGGTAGACTGCTGTCTACTATCGAAAGGGCTTGGCGTTGCCAGGCCCTTTTCTTTTTGGCGGATTCGTCTCGAGCGTTAATTTCTTGCAGGTAAAATAGCTTGGTATTGCTTAGGGCGAATATCGTGACAATCTACAGTAAATATCCCAAAAATGTAAAAGCGCGCAGCCTGCTGTGTTATTGGGCAACGCGAGAGTTGGGGATGACAACCATTGAGCTCTCCAAAAAATTGAAATTATAGCAGCCAACCATCAGCCAATCGGCTAAAAGAGGGCAGAAAATCGCACAAGAGGTGGGATTATGGCTCTTTGAGAAAGGAAATAAATAAAACAATGGACGTCCCCAAGTCCCCTTAAAACAATGGACGTCCCCAAGTCCCCTCTGTGAAAACAAACCTCAACCTGGAG
>DEIP01000050.1 GCA_002352605.1 Desulfobacteraceae bacterium UBA2771
GGTAATATCCACCATATTATTGTCCACGGTTACGGCCAGTTTCTGAATTAAGTTCTCAAGCTCTCTGACATTACCCGGCCACGGGTAACCAATCACGGCTTTCAAGGCACGATCGGAAAAAGAGAGGGGCTCGCCGCCGATCTCCCGGGTTAGATTGGCAACAAAATGCCGGACCAGTGAAGGCACATCCTCCCCGCGCTCGCGCAACGGCGGAATAGAGATGTCAATGACATTGATGCGGTAGTAGAGATCTTCCCGGAAATGGTTCTTATCCACCAGATTTTTCAGGTCTTTGTTCGATGCCGCGACGATGCGTGCGTCAACCTTGATCACCTGACTGGAACCCACCTTGATGATCTCCTTATTTTGCATAACGCGCAGCAGTTTGGCCTGCAGGCTCCAGCTGGCGTCGCCGATTTCGTCCAGAAAAATGGTTCCACCGGCCGCGACTTGAAAAAAACCTGCCCGCGCCGCGTTAGCGCCCGTAAAGGCGCCTTTTTCATGTCCAAACAGTTCGCTTTCAAGGAGGCTTTCGGGGATTGCCGTACAGTTGACAGGGACGAAGGCAGCCGATGAGCGTGGACTGCCGTAGTGAATGGCACGGGCGACGAGCTCTTTTCCGGTCCCGCTTTCGCCCGATATCAGGACGTTGGCCATCATGGTCGCCGCCTTGGCAATTAATTTGAAGACCTTTTGCATTGGCTTGGAACTGCCCACAATGCCGCCCATCGCGCCCGCTTCAACCGTGTCTTGCGAGTTGCGCTGAGCTGCCAGTCTGTCAAGAACCTGTTTGACAGCGGCCAACAGTTCCTCATCGGTAAAGGGTTTGGCCAAAAACTCCTCCGCTCCTGTTTTGATGGCCGCCACAGCGCTTTCGATGGATGGGTGTCCGGTAATCATGATGATGCCGATATCAAAGAAATTTTCGCTGACGTGCCTGATGAGGTCCAACCCGCTGTGTTTGGGCATCTTGAGGTCCGTGATCACCAGGTCGATCTTATGGTTGTTCAAGAGCTCCACGGCGTCTTGAACACCGCCGCAGGTCATTACCGCGTACCCGGCACGCCCTAACGTCCGTTTGATAATTTCCTGGGCGTTTACACTGTCATCAACCGCCAATAGTTTATACGGATATCTGTTGCTTTCGCGCATCTCTTTTTCTCTTCTCACGAATCAGATCGGCAGTTCTATTTCAAAAATAGATCCCATACCAACCCGGCTGTTCACGTTAACGGTTCCGCCGTGCTCATTGACAATACCATAAACCACACAAAGCCCTAAGCCGGTACCCTGGTCGACCTCTTTGGTGGTAAAAAACGGCAAAAAGATTTTGTCTTTGATCGCTTCTGCGATTCCCTGGCCCGTATCCTGTACCGTCATTGAGACCCTGTCTTGTTTGACGGCGGTTTTTATGGTCAAGATGCCGCCCTCGGGCATGGCATGGACGGCGTTGACCACCAAATTGATGAGCACCTGGTTGAGTTGAGCCGGATCGCCGGTTATCGATGGCAAGGTTTCATCCATCGCTAAGACGATTTTAATATCATTTTGCGCACATCGGAACTCGAAAAAATCCACCCACTCTTCTATCAATCGATTCAGGTGGGTCTTGGCTTCCCGGGGGAGCGTCTGCCGGCTGAAAAACAATACTTTTTTTATCACCTCCCTTGCGTAAAGCGTCGATTTAACAATTTTAACCAAATCCTGATAAACTTCTTCGGGAAGGTCGGGATAATTGGACGCAAGTTGGGCAAAGCCGAGAATATCTCCCAACGGGTTATTTAATTCATGGGCAATCCCGGCAGCCAGCTGTCCGATCGTTGCCAGCCGATCGGCATGTCGGAGCTGCTCTTCCAGAATTTGTTTTTTTTCATCGGCCTCTTTGCGTTCCAGCATGTGGGTTATTTTTCGGGCGGCCGATTCCAGCAGGTTGATCTCTTCATCTGAATAAACATACGCCCCGCATCGGGCGGCCTCATCGTTTTCTAGGCGCCCCACCTCGACGTGACCCCTGACATCTCCATTGATTACGATGCTTTCTCTATACCGATGTTGCGATGCGTCAAATCCGGGCGTTTGATAGGATTGTTCACCCAATCGGATGCCCGCGGCCATCTTTTGCGGACGGGAAAATGCCTGGGGGATCAGGTCGATGATGGCCGTAAGCGTTTGGTCGAAGGCAAGACTGCCGTCAACCGCCATCTGGGCGATTCGATACAGACAAGTTAATACTCTGATCTTTTCAAGCAGTTTGTCATTGTGTCCTGATTGAATATCCTGCATGACCGTTCTCAAATGAAATGGTTGGTGGTTTACATGCAATGGCGTCTTGCCGGATTACCGGCATCCGCCGGCGCCTATGGCCGCTCCCAGATCAAAGGACAGCCGCCGGTAATTGTCGGCAAAGCGATCCCAGTCCGGCAGCGGTGATGCTTTGGCGGTTTCCATCATCGACAGCACGCGGGTGAGGGTGCGCTTAAGCCGGATGCAGACGGGTGCCGGGGGGGGGGCATTGATCTCCCGTAACATGGGCTGCACCTGCCGCAACCGGGCGTTGGCCAAGTAATAGACTGCCGGTACGGTCTCCGGGGCCAACTGGTAAAGCGCCTTGGCCGCCGCCACAAAACGGTCCAGGGGTTGACCAGCCGTTTCATCGGATTGCAGATCCAGCCAACTTTTCAGGGATTCGCAAAGATTTTCCTGAATTTGAAGCTGAACAGCCGTATTTTCCCAAGATGGTCTTAAGGCAAGCCCTTTTTCCAGTTGATGGGCGGCAATAGCGTAATTGACGGCGGGTTCTTTGCCCGCTTCGGCCAGGCGAAAACAGGCATCACCCCTGATTAGATGAAGCCGGCTGCATCCGTCCGATACCTTTTGGCAATCGATCCGTTGTGCGGCAATCCATTCATGATCACCATCTGCCGCATGTTTTTCGAATCGATGCAGCTGCTGACGGATACAGCCGGAGCATATCAGGCTGATTATCAGACAAGCGACCCATGCCGGCCCCCCCTGCCTCGAGGTGGATCGATGGACAGGTGAAACCGAACGGAAGGTGTCGCCGGCGATAAGCCGGCGGACTATTCCGGTGAAACGATAGGTTGAGGGGCAACACCGTCCACGGCGTGGGGATAAAATTTTGAATCTGAGAGCCAAATCCGTTACAGCCGTGGCTTTCGCCGGCGCTCCCGATGAATGGAGAACAACTTTTCACTGATTGCGTCGAAGATGAATTCACTCGGGGCAATTCCCCTGGATTTACAATATTCTTCGACGCGTTCGTACAATGCTTTGGGGATATCCGTGCAGATACATTCATCCACTGTCGGTCCGGATTTTTCACTCATCATTTCGCCCCCTACATGTTCTCGGCGATGGTTACGATGCGGTCGCCGAGCATGTTTACGTAGCTGCCCATTTCGTTGTCGTACCAGCCATATATGACGGCCTGGGTGACCGGCGCACGAACCACCGTATCCTTAAGGCTGTCGAGTACGGATTGGGAAAAGCCGGGAACATCGGCCAGATCAAGGCTCAGGTCGGCCGTGCGGGTGTGGGTTTCGATACTCTCGATCACCGTAGCGGCCCGGGGGGCGCCGAGAATATCACCGGAAACATTCTGCTTTTGCGAATATTTAAGGTAACCATTGGGATCCAGCTGCGCGGCCTGCTCGTAGACTTTGTTGATCACCACCGCGCGGATCGGTGCCTCGGCGGGGCGCTCTTGAATGCTGAGCACCAGGATGATCAGGGATCCGGAGCCGGTCGGCACCCGCACCGACTCGGCAATGAAACCGATGTGCTCCATCTCGGGGATCACCAGCCTCAGGGCCTTTGCCGCCCCGGTGGAGGTGAGGATGATGTTGTTTAAAATGGAGCGGTTTTTTCTAAGGTCGGTTTTTCCGGCTTTGGGCAGTCGATCCAGTACCTGCTGGGAGCCGGTAGCGGCATGTACCGTGGCCATGGAGGCCGACAGGATCCGCTTGGCCCCGAAGGCGTTGATCAGGGGCTTCATCATGTGGGCCAGGCAGGTGGTCGTGCACGAGGCGTTGGAAATGATCCGATGGCGACGGGGGTCGTAGTCGTTTGCGTTGATGCCCATGACCGTGGTGATCGCATCGTCGGGGATGGGCACGCCTTCCTCCGTTATCTTGAATGGCGCAGAAACTACCACTTTTTCGGCGCCGGCGTCCAGGTGTCCCCGGGCCGACCCGTCGGGGTGGTCGGCGGGCAGGGTGGGATCCAGGAACCGGCCTGTGGTATCCACCACGAGCCGTACGCCATGCGCTTTCCAGTCGATGGCCCGGGGGGTCCGGGCAGCCCTCAAAAAGCGCACGGGGATGCCATCCACAACCATGGTCCCCGCGTGTTCATCCACGTCGCCGATCACCGGTTCGGCCTGGTACCCGTGGAGAAAGGTATGCAGGGCGCCATAGGTCGAGTCCCGCTCCAGATAGTGGGCGATATCCGACAGATCCGTGCCGGCCTGACGGCCGACGTTGACTACGATTTCATTGAAATAGCGTCGTCCCGCATGGTGCCAAACGGTGAGCTTGCCGATGCGGCCCAGGCCGTTGATTCCGATTTTGAGCTGTCCTTCGTTCATGGCATCATTCTCCTGTTGTCACAATAACATGGGATATACGGCCGAACCCATTCGCGATCGCCTATTCCCGTAGACACGGATCAGGTTCCCCTGATTTTTATTACTCCTTGATAAACCGATCCCTCCCGACCGTCAACGCTTATGTGGTCTCCCGAGCATATGACGATGTGGTTGAACCGGGCGGTTTTTTCATTTTCGTTGCATACCATCGTGCCGCACCCCACCACGCAGGTTTTGCCCAGTCGGTGGGCCACCACCGACGCATGGCTGGTAAGCCCGCCTCGGGCGGTGAGCACGCCGTCGCTGGCATACATCTCCTTGATGTCATCAGGAACCGTGTCTCCGCGGATCAGGATCAGGGCCGTGGCCGGTTCGGCGTCACGCCAGCGGTCAATTTCCGCCAGGGTAAAGACGGCCCGGCCGCTCATGGCCCCACCGGAAACACCGATGCCGTGGCCCAGATAGTAATCCTCCAAATTGGTGTCCACGTCGAAGGTGAGTACGGTTTTGCGCTCCCGGATGGCCATGTCCCGGGTCTGGAGCAGGTAGATGTCCTGGGCGGAGGGGCCCTCGAAGGTGAATTCCATTTCCTGGGGGCTCCAGCCTTTTTTGTAGATCAGCCTGGCCGCCCATTTTCGGATGGATGCATAGATGGCCGGAAAGTGGGTTTCAAGGGTAATGTCCGTATTGCGCATCTCGATCTCCTGTTGCTTGACCGAGATGGGCAGGGTCCTCACCAGGCCGGCCACCACGTCTTCACCTTGGTTCTCCAGTGTGAAATCGCCCCAGGGGTTCAAGGTGTCACCGGACCAGCGCGGATTGTGGGTGAAGAAAACACCCGAGCCTGCCTGGGGGGAGATGTTGCCGAAGACCATCTCCTGAATCGTGACGGCGGTTCCCCAGTCGTCGGAAATGCCCATGATTTTGCGGTAGGTCCGTGCCCGGGGGGATTCCCATGAAACGAAGACGGCGTTGATGGTCATAAAGAGCTGGTCCAGCGGATCTTCGAGAAATTTTATGCCTTCCTCCTGGATCCGGGATTTGTAGGCCAGGGCCACCATCTTCATATGCTCACCGGTGAATCCTTTTTTCAAGGGGATGCCCAGCCGAGTTTTGAAATCGGCGATAATGGCGTCAAAATCATCACGCGCCAGTCCGAATGCCATTCCGTAGCATTGCAAGAATCGCCGATAGTTGTCCCAGGCGAACCAGGGATTGTCTATCTTCCGGGCCAGTCCTGCGGCAATCTCCTCATTGATCCCCACGTCCAGAAAGGTTTCCATCATGCCGGGTTGAGAAATGGAAGCGCCGCTGCGCACCGAGAAAAGCAGGGGGTTGGCCGGGTCGCCAAACCGTTTGCCGCTGATCTTTTCAAGGTAGGCAATGTGTTGCCGGACCTGCCGGTGGAAGTTTTGCTTTACCGGCGCAAAGCCATCGATCAGTTCCCGGCATCGAAAGGCTTCGGTGGTGATGATGAACCCGGGGGGCACCGGCAGTCCCAGGTTTTTCAACTTGAGCAGGTTCAGCCCCTTGTTGCCCATGTAGATGATACCCACGACGCGGTTGTTGATCTGTTCAAGGCCGGTGATGATGCGCTGGGGATCATAGTTGAGCAGCAGGTGGAGCTCGTCCTTGGGGAGCCTGTTGGACTGGTGGAACAAGGTGTTGAGAATCCGGGTTAAAAACAGGTCCAGTTGCTGGAGGCCCAGGGAGGTGGCGATGCGATCACGGAAAAAGATCTCGGAGACGCGGTGCTTGAGCTTGTCCGAATCCACGGTATCCTTTAGGGGAAGGTATTTCTCCAGGATCTGCTCGGTAGGCATGTGGGTGAGCATTCGCGTTACATTCTGTCCGTGAATATTGTTGAAGTAGTCGTTGATGATGTTTTTGACGGCAACGGCGAATCCCTTGAAAATATCCAGGTACTGGGTAAAGGTGAATTCACGGACCTCTAAGGCATGGGCCAGCAGATCCAATTGGCTTTCGAGTTCTACCGAATAGATGCCGTCCAGGCGAAGGGCCTTGTCGAAAAGGGTGAGCCGTTCATAAATCTCGTGAAAGGTGGCTCGGGTGATCAGGCCCAGATTGATCTGATCCACCAGTTCTTCGAACAGCACGTTGATCAGGGACTCGACACGAAAGGTAAGGCCCAGCGCGTCGAATTTGCGTTCATGGTAGCTGCCGTACATGGAAGGAATATCGATGGTGATGTGGCGTTTTTTGTAGATATCCGCCCGGATCTCATAGGTTTCGTCGGATACGATGATCGCCTTGAGCCGCTCCAAATAGTCCATCAGCATGAACAGGCGATGCTTGAGGTCGGGTTCTTCCAGGGCGGCGCGCAGCACGTTCAGATCCGGAAAGGATTCCCTGTCCAGCTGACCCAAATGGTGGTGG
The DNA here is from genome assembly GCA_002352605.1 of Desulfobacteraceae bacterium UBA2771. GTDB lineage: Bacteria > Desulfobacterota > Desulfobacteria > Desulfobacterales > Desulfosarcinaceae > Desulfosarcina. The sequence goes on from DEIP01000050.1 coordinate 7,004, forward strand.
AGGGTTTTATGGTCCAGCTGATACTTGTGGTAGAGCAGTTTGTAAAATGTGGCGATGAGCGCCACCCGTTCGGTGTCGACGGGATCGGCGCCGGGCGCTTTGGCCAGCCGGGCGCGGATACGCGCGTCATCTTCCACAAGTAGTTCATCGGGAAGCATCATACCCTTTGCCCCCAGGTGGTCAAACAGCGCATTGACCCCGTCTATGTATTCGCCGTGGGTCTCGATTTGGGCATGGACGCCGGGGGGGACGAAGGGCTGAAGCGGTGCTTTGTCCCGAGTTTGCCAGAAGTGAAGGACTGCCTCCATGAACCGGATGATATGGTTGGAACTTTCCACATGGCTTTGCTTACGCAGAAAGTGGATGAGTATGTCCCGCCGGTGGGTGATCTCATCCAGCCGGGTGGAGATATCCCGCAGGAGGCCTTCGGCACCGATATCGTTAAAAAACGCCGGAAAGAGGCGGGTCAGCTGTTTGGTCAGGTTGTAGACCGGACCGATGCCACTGTTGAGAAAACGGGTGATGTCCCTGGGGAAAAGGTCCGTATCCTTGATGAAAATTCCGGATAACGAGAGTTTGATGATCAGGCTGGAGAGTAATCGTGAGGACCATTTGGGTTTGCATTCGATCAATCCCAGCCAGGTGCGGATATTCTGCAAGTGTGCCGAATTGACTTGGATCTGCCAGTCGTTGCCCACGCCGCCCAGCATGGGGGCCTGAAACTCCAGATCCACCACCCGGTCGATAAAAAAGTTCACCAGGTCAATCTCATCCGTTTGATATACCGCCTGCCCCATGTTGAGGACACAGGTGAGGGTGGTGGCCGGAAACTGCTCCGTCCTCGTTTTCAGGATAAAGAAGGTCTTTTCGATCAGGTCGCCGATGTGTCGGTAGCTTTCGTTTTCGATCAGCCATCCCACCGTGCGGTTGATGTCACGCAAAGCCTCCTCATGGATCAGGTTCAGTCCGGAAATACTCATGATATGAAAGAGAAAAAACACCTGCCACTGGTTGCCCTTACCGCTGTCGGTACCGGCTTCCTTAAGTATCCGTGGCATCTTGCGGTAACGCTCGACAATGGCACTGAAATCCGTGAGGATGAGCAACCGATTGAATACCGACCGGGCGTCGATTTCCGACCGGTTTTCGATCCGGTCCAGTTGATCCTTCAAGGAGTACAACAGGTCATGGGAGATGTCTGAAAAACAGGCGCGGACACGTTCCGGATTCCGGATCTGGCCTGCAGATGCTCGAAAACTGTCCCACGGGTTCTTGACCTCGCACCAGAAATCATAGGTGGCGTTGAACATGCGGATCAGCACATGGTTGAGCACCGTGTAGTCGGTGATGGCGCCGTTATCTCGATCCCCCAGCAGCCGGATAATGCGCTTGATCGGGTAGAAACTTTTGACAAAGAGAAAAAACCGATCGTCAGAGCAGCCGTGGATCCAGCTGAAAGCCGTGTTGAGCACCGGTAGGAAATTAGGTAACCGTTCACCTGAATCACCTATGATTTGCTGCAAATACAAGAGCAGGTTGTCCACGGCATCGGTGCGCACACCATCATCCACATCGGCATCGATGACGTCGACGAAGATTCCCACCATGGCTCCGGCCGCCTCTACCCCCCGGGGATGGGACTGAAACAGATGGAAGTAGTCCAGTGCATAGCTGCGGGCCTCCCCTATGATGAACTGCCAATTACGATAGGGATGGCTCAGTTCCCGAAGGAAGGTGTTCACCCCTTCCATCAGGCCGAAGTAGCGGGACATGACCGCCTGGATGGACGCATAACGCGCATCGATGGTTACGTCTATGTAGGTGTTGGCCAGGTTGACTTCGAGGGCTGTGGACTTGATCCGTGTCATCTTCGGCTAAAATCTCCCTATGGTTCCGGTTGTCTGTTTGGTTACAAACTATCAAAGGGATGCATGGTTTTCAAGCGGAGCCGCAAGATAGGGGTAATTTTTCGATTCGCCTCGGCCGATTTAACCGTTCCCATTCATATGCGGCCGCCGCTTGATGGGTCGGCAAGGTTTCTTTTCCGGTTTTCAATTTCCGTTTGATCCGAACTGTGGTATTCAGCGAACCAATGCCGGAATCACAGGGTTGCCGGGCCTCCGGTATTCCGGCGGCGCATGATCGTTCGTATTATGCATGTGTATTATGCCGGAAGGGTCGCACCGGGAAACGCCAATACGCGTCTTTACCTTTATATGCCACCAGGGGCATGACCATGGATGAAAAAGAAATTTATCTGGATGATGCCGCGAAACAACTTTTTGCTCAGATCGAAGGAATCGAAGAACACAAAAAGGGACGGTCGGCAGCGGAAATGATGGCCGAGAGTCTTGGCGAAGCGCAGAAACAAGAGGACGTGTGGCGTATTCTGCTCTGTGAAATCGTGCATTACATCGCCGGCTATTTTCAACGTATGGATCTGGATGCCCGACCGGACGAGGAGCGTCAAACCTTCGATCAGCTGTCGGACATCCTGGCCAAGCTCTCCCAGATGCCCCGGCAGGCAGGGCGGATCCTGGTGCGCTACCGGGGCCTTTCCGCGGATACGGATATTCCCGAACGGCTGGACTACGAAATTATTTTCGGAAACATGGTGGTGGACCTGGATATCCTGCCTGCCATGATCAAACGCCACGGCAATCTGTTGTCTCATCTAACGGGCCAACTGTTGGATGCCTTCGGGATCTTCTCTCGATGCGGCATCAATAATCTGTGTCTGAACTTGCCCGAAGGGGATCTTGGATCTCTGAATCAGTTGCGTCGCAGTCTCCATATTCTTTGCCGCCTCAATGCCGCAAACGAGCACCAGCGTGAAATTGCCCTGGGGACCGGAAAGGCGCATCGGGTGCCCATGGTTATCGACGAGAAGGGGAACCGCAACACGAATTTGACCCTGGTGGCCGGTGTCAACCGGTTGGGCGCCAAAACCATGCACAACCTCGTCGATAAGGTGGACGCATGGATGCAGAAAAAAGAAGCGTCCGGCGAAGGCTGTCAATTTACCAGTGTTTACAATGCCATTTTCGGCCTGCCCAAGATCAGTGCCCAACTGATTCCGCCGCCCATGGAAATCAATAACCTGGACTGGTTGATGCGGGAAGAGAGTGAAAAAAGCTTTTCCAGGGAAAAAGCCAAAGTGGCGCGGATTATCGCCAGCGTGGAGATCTCCCCTGAAAAAGTCGCCAAGGTGATCAAAAGCGTTTACGGTAATGACTACCGGAAGATCAATTCTCACCATCTGGAAGAGCGGTTGGGACTCTCATCGAATCTACTCCAGGCCATCGACAACAAACCCAAAAGCGAAGACGCCCGGCAGGAGGTCCTGACCAACTTGCAAAAACGCCTGAACACCGTACGGGACGATGTTTTCGATAACCTGTATGCTTTCCGTACCGAAGACGAGAGGGCGACTGCGCGCGGGACCATTTTGGGGGCGGTTCACCGGCAGCTGTTTAAAATGGTCTCTTTTTTCAAAGGGCGGTCCGCTACCCGGAAGAAGATGACCGCCATGGTTCACGGTGCCATCCGGTTTGAAGAACACGATTATGAGATCCTGGCCCAGGATTTTGGCATTGATCTGGATGAAGCACGCCAACTGGTGGATGCACTGAAGCCGTGTTTCGACGAAAAGGGCCGCTTTATCAAATCGGCATTTGCCGACGCCTTGTCCCGATTTACCCGCTACGAGAAAAAGATTTTCGAGTTCTTGTGGCAGCATCTCAAGGATGTGGTGGCACCGGAAGACCGAACCGTCTTTCTCAATTCCCTGCAGATGCTCACCAACCGGATGAATCAGCCCAAGCGGGCCTTTAAGATTCTGCTTGAGGATTTTCTAAAGGATCCCGGCGACATTCAGTTTTCAGACGCCAAAGCCCTGATGTTGACCAACCTCATCCTGCACGAATATGACAAGAGCCTGGCCGATATCGAAATCACACCCGAGGACATCCTTTTCAACCGCCGCGGCCTGGACCAGGAGGTGGCACGCTACGCCGCATGGCGCATGGACCGGGACCAGGAAGCCTTTTTCGACAAGGTGCGCACCATTCATCAGGCCCTTTGCGAAGCCCTGACGTTTGGCATGACACGCAAGCACCGCCTGGCCGTAAAGGATCTTTTGGTCCTGGAGCGGGAAGTTTTCATCTTTTTGTCCATGATGGAAACGGCCGTGGGTTGTTCGGTCATGCGCAGTGCCGTTACCGAATACGGCAGCCCTGAATCCGACCTTTACTTTCTGAAAGAGAGCGATCGCTTCATGTCCCACTTGCTACGGAATCTGCGGATCGCCATTCGCGGATTGGCCAACATCGGCAACATGGAGAGCATACCGTCCCTGGAAGCCGTCAAGACCCGGGAGGAAGTATTTCAGCGCCTGAAAAAAAGCAAGGCACACCGGGATCAGTCCCGGCTGATTTCGGAATGGGTGAACGAGGCGGTGAAGATTATTAAGTTCCGTTCATAGTGCCCATCCTACCCAATTGACAAATCCTTCCCGAATGAAGTTGTCGAGTTTTTTCCCCAGGTGGCGCGATCGGCGATTTCGTCGTCCGATCCGCCACCTCCCTCCTTTTTCTTTCGCATCAGAAAAAAATACTTGACCTTTTATGAGCCTATGCTTACCGTTGGATTGATCGAACGTTGCCGTTTTTCAGCGAAATCGCCGGCGGGCAAAACGGCGGGTATCCGCGAAAATTGCCCTGCCGTCAGAGGAGGCACAACCGAATGATTATTAGCATCGCCAGCGGGAAAGGCGGCACTGGAAAAACCACCGTGGCCACCAATCTTGCGGTATCCGTGAGCGGGCCGGTCCAGCTGCTGGACTGTGATGTGGAAGAGCCCAATGCACACCTGTTTTTGCGGCCGACCATCGAGGAAACGAAAACCATCACCACGCCGGTTCCTGAAATTGACCTGGAAAAATGTAACCAATGCAAGAAGTGCATGGAAATATGCCGTTTCAAGGCCATTGCCGTCATCGGTGATACGGTGCTCACTTTTCCCGAGCTTTGCCACGGTTGCGGCGGTTGCTTGGCGGTATGCCCGGAGGGGGCAATCACCGAAAAGGGACGGGATCTGGGTGTTTTGGAAGTCGGTGCGATGAACGGCGTCTCTTTTATCCACGGGCGACTTCGGGTGGGGGAAGCCATGTCACCGCCGCTGATCCGGGCTGTTCGAGAATGCAGCCGGGCCGGTGGTCTGACGCTGATCGACGCCCCACCGGGCACGTCATGTCCGGTGATTGCCGCCATGAAGGATACGGATTTTGTTCTGCTGGTCACCGAACCGACCCCCTTTGGCCTTCACGACCTGAAACTGGCCGTGGAGGCGGTGAAAATACTCGATATTCCCATGGGCCTGGTGATCAATCGTGCCGATATCGGAGACGACGCCGTCAGGGCGTATGCCCAGGCCGAAGGTCTTCCAATCCTGATGGAGATCCCCTTTGACCGGCAAATCGCCGAAAGCTATTCCCGTGGGGAGATGTTCACCCTGGCCATGCCTGAATGGAAGGACCGTTTTCGTGCACTGGCTGAAAATATCCAGACGCTGGCGGAGAAGGGGGCCGGTGAAAAATGAAAGAACTTGTAATTTTGAGCGGAAAAGGGGGTACCGGCAAGACCAGCCTGACGGCATCTTTTGCCGTCCTGGCCGACGGCTGCCTGTTGTGCGATGCAGACGTGGATGCGGCGGACCTTCATCTGTTGATGCAGCCCGATATTCGAAAACGGACCGATTTTCAGGGTGGCGGCGTGGCGGTGATCGACCCGCAGCGGTGCACCGGATGCGGCACCTGCATCGATTACTGTCGCTGGGCGGCCATCGGGCCGGACTTCGTCGTCGATGAGATCGGATGCGAAGGCTGCGGGGTATGTGTGGATTTCTGTCCGGAACAGGCCATTGATTTTCCTATTAAGACTTGTGGCCAGTGGTTTATTTCCGATACCCGTTGCGGGCCCATGGTGCATGCCCGGCTGGGCATCGCCGAGGAGAACTCCGGGAAACTGGTGGCCCTGGTGCGTCAGCAGGCCAGGCAATTGGCCGAAGAGAGAGGCCTTGACATGATCCTCACCGACGGTCCGCCGGGTGTGGGCTGCCCGGTGATCGCCTCAGTCGGCGGTGCCACCAGTGCGCTGATCGTCACCGAACCCACCGTTTCAGGGATCCACGACATGGCCCGGGCCATCGAATTGTGCCGGTTTTTCAAGGTTCCCGTGATGATCTGCATCAACAAGTTTGACCTGAACGTGGACAACAGTGCCACCATTGAGCAGATGGCTCGTGACGGGGGGTTGCCGATCGTTGGGCGCGTTCCCTTTGATGCGGCTTTTACCCGGGCCATGGTGCAGGGCAAGACCCTCCTGGAATTCGACGGCGACGGGTCGGCAGGCGAACAGCTGCGACGGGTGTGGGCCGCTATAATGTGTACACCGGCCATGATGGCTGAATAATAACTATGAAAAGGAGTAAACGATATCATGGACAACGGAAGAATTGCCATCCCTTCGATTGAAGTAGGAGGCCTTGACGGTCAACGTGCCGGTCATTTTGGCCATTGTGACACCTTTACCCTGGTAGATGTGAAAGACGGAACCATCGATAAGGTTTCCACCGTCGCCAACATTACCCACGTTCAGGGCGGCTGCATGGTTCCGGTGAACCTGCTGGCAGACAATCAGGTCAATGCCCTGGTCGTGGGTGGTATCGGTATGCGACCGCTCATGGGGTTCCGGCAGGCGGGTATTGATGTTTACCATGACGATCAACGTGCGGATATCCGTCCGGTAGTGGAAGATCTGATTGCCGGAAAACTGACCATGATTGTCGACGATCAGGTGTGCGGTGGGGGCGGCGGGCAGTGAGACCCGTATCAAGCGTCCGATTCGCCGGTTAAACCAAGCAACCCCACATAGGGAGGAAAATCGATGAAAATTGCCGTAACATCCACGGGAAAGGATTTGGATTCACCCATGGATCCCCGTTTTGGGCGGGCGGCCTATATCCTCATTGTCGACGCCGACACCTTGGCCTTCAAAGTGCTGGATAACGCCGAGAATGTCAATGCCTTTAAGGGGGCCGGCATTCAGGCGGCCACCATGATCAGTGAAAATCAAGCCGATATCCTGCTCACCGGGTTCTGCGGCCCCAATGCCTTCAAAACGCTGGAAGCCGCACAGGTCAAGGTGGCTGGTGATGTGAGCGGTACGGTTCGTGAGGCGGTGGCCTCGTTTGTAGACGGAAACGTCAAGCTTGTTTCCCAACCCAATGCCCAGGGGCATTGGTAAGGGCCTTGGAAAAAATAAAATCCACCGGGATGACACAAAATTTTTGTTCGCCTGTTTTT
>DEIP01000008.1:0-13870 GCA_002352605.1 Desulfobacteraceae bacterium UBA2771
TATAAAGTGAACCCAATTGCTTGTCTATCCGTCCGTCTTCTGTGTTGCATCAACGGCCACATACAACCAGTATGCAATCGTTGATGCGCCTTGAATACGAACGGATATTCTTCGCAATTTTTGTTCACTTTATTTCGTCCTCAATCTTGAGGCGGCAATTCGGCCTTCGAGGATCTTGTTGAAATGGCGTACCTGGTTTTAGCACGAAAATACCGCCCCCAGACATTTACGGATGTAATCGGGCAAGAGCATGTGACCCGGACCCTGAAAAATGCCATCAGCGGTGACCGGGTGGCCCATGCCATCTTGTTCTCCGGGCCGCGGGGAACCGGTAAAACCACGATTGCCCGTATCCTGGCAAAGGCAATGAACTGTGCATCGGGACCGACGCCGACCCCATGCAACACCTGCCGCTCTTGTAAGGACATTACGGCTGGACGCGGCGTGGATGTATTCGAGATCGACGGTGCGTCCAACAACAGTGTGGACCAGGTCAGGGAACTTCGGGACAATAGCCGATACATGCCGGCCCACAGCCGATACAAGATCTACATCATCGATGAAGTTCACATGCTCAGCATCGCCGCCTTCAATGCCCTGCTAAAAACGCTGGAGGAGCCGCCGGCCCATGTGATGTTTTTCTTCGCCACCACCGAGGCTCACAAAATTCCGATCACGATCCTCTCCCGCTGTCAGCGCCATGACCTGAAGCGGATTGATCCGGCCGCCATCTCACAGCATATGGAAACCCTTTGCCGGCACGAAGCGGTCTCCATCGCTTCGGGAAACCTGTGGACCATCGCCCGTGAATCCGGCGGTAGCATGCGCGACGCCCTGAGCCTGCTGGACCAGATTCTGGCCTGCAGTGACGGCGAGGTGGACGATGAATATGCGATGAACCTGTTGGGGGGTATGGACCGTCAGGTGCTGTTTGATCTTTCCGAGGCGACCTTCGCCAAAGATATTTCTCGGATATTGGCTGTCATTGACACCGTTTTCCGAAACGGCCGGGATTTGAAACGGTTTTATGCCGATCTGCTGATGCATTTTCGCCACCTGATGCTGATCAAGATGAAAGTCCGACCCGATCTGCTGGTGGATCTTTCCCCCAACGAAATTGAAAACCTGCACAGGCAGGTGGATGAGGTTTCCATCAGCTTTATTGATCAGGTTTTTACGTTGCTGTTCAACGCCGAAACCACCGTCCGCCATTCCTCCCAGCCCAGGTTGGCGATGGAGATGGTTTTTTTCAAGATTCACCAGATTGTCCCGGTATTGCCCATCGATCTGCTGATCGAGCGAATGGACAGCCTCTTGAACGAACCGACGCTGAAGTCGGCACCGGGAGTCGTCGAGACGCAATCAGCCTATGGCGGTATCGCGACGCCGTCTTTGCCGAATTCCACCGGCCGGCCCGTTGCCGGTCCTCAAGGCACGACTCCGGACCCCGCAGACCACCTCTCCTCCGGAGATCCCGCGACGACCCGATCGGAAGGCCACGGTGGCGGCGATGATGATGCCTGGGGACGGATAATTACCATTATCGCGGAAACCAAACCGTCCGTTGCCGCAGCGCTTTCCCGCTCGCAATTGACGGGCGTGTCTGAAGCGGCCTTTTCGGTGGTGATGCGTGATAACGACTACAAGACGAAAATGGTCAAAAAGAATTTGACCATGATCGAGGCCGTCTGCCGTGAACATGCCGGTCGGGGGATCCAGGTTGATTTTTCCAGGGGCGATGCGGACGGCACGCGTGCGGCAACGGCGAAACAGGAGGCGGAAAACACCAAACAGCAACTGCTCAATCACCCGCTGGTGGCGGATGCAGTGGATATTTTCAGTGGAAAAATCGAAGCGATTAAAATAAAATAGAGAGGATACGCCGATGAAAGGCATGGGAAACATGATGAAACAGGCCCAGAAGCTTCAATCCAAAATGCTGCGGAAGCAGGAGGAGATGGCCGGCAAAACGGTCGAGACCACAGCCGGCGGCGGCATGATCACCGTGGTGGCCAATGGGGCCCAGCAGGTGGTCTCCATCAAGATTGAGAAGGAGGTTGTGGATCCCGATGATGTGGAGATGCTCGAGGACCTGGTTCTTGCCGCGGTCAACGATGCACTGGCCAAATCCCAGGAGATGGTTTCCGGAGAGATGGGAAAACTAACTGGCGGCATGAAGATCCCCGGCCTCATGTGATGGACTACTATCCCGGCTCAATTAAAACCCTGATAAAACGTTTGGCGCGACTGCCGGGCGTCGGCCGGAAAACCGCCGAACGGTTGGCGATGCATATTCTCCAACAGCCGGACGAAGAGGCCCGGCGGCTCGCCGAAAGCATTGTGGACCTGAAAAGAAAGCTACGGCTGTGTTCACGTTGCTTTTCACTCAGTGACGATCTCCTGTGCCGGATATGCAATGACCCCTCTCGCGAAGGTGGCCTGGTCTGTGTGGTGGAGCAGCCGGCCGACATGGCATCCATCGAAAAATCAGGTGCCTTTACGGGGCGGTACCATATTTTGGGAGGCGTTCTTTCTCCCATGGATGGCATTGGCCCCGATGATATAAAAATTGCGGAACTGGTGGATCGTGTGGAAAGGGAAAGCATTCGTGAGATCATTCTGGCAACCGGTACCAATGTGGAGGGGGAATCCACGGCGGCATACATCGCCGAGATTCTTTCCACCATGCCGGTAAGGGTCACCCGTATTGCGTCGGGCGTACCCATGGGCGGCGATTTAAAGTATGTGGACCAGGTAACCCTGAAGCGTGCGATGGAAAGTCGGCATGGTATCTAACGACGAAGCGGTCTGCGCAGGACTGTTTGCTTGCACCCGGTGCGGCGACTGCTGCAAGGGATTTGGCGGTACCTACCTTTGCGAAACGGACGTCGATGCGATATCCCGTTATCTGGGGGTGGCGGCAGACCGGTTGATGGCGCATTACACCTGCACGTCCGGCGGCAGACGCCTGATTGCCCAGGGGGATGACGGTTACTGCATTTTCTGGGACAAGATGTGCACCATCCATCCGGTAAAGCCGAAAATGTGCCGACAGTGGCCTTTCATCCGCAACATTCTGGTGGATGTGGGCAACTGGCGGGCCATGGCGGCGTCCTGCCCGGGAATGAACGCCGATGCAGCGGATCAAAAAATAATAGACTGTGTCAAAAAGGCCCTGAGCCTGACGGTGTAACTCATCAATGTGCCGGTGTTGACACCCGGACGGTTACCGACATCGTCAGCGCCATCTCTTTTCGTCCACCATCCGATATACGGGGGCTTCCTCAGATCCCGGGGCTTCCCGGCATAATATGTTTTTCTCTTCCAACCGGTGCAATTCCCCTTCCAGGCCGCTTTGGCTGCCGTTCCATTTATCCTGTAGCGTTGTCCGCGTAATCGATGCGCCCGTGTCGGCCACCGCGCAGCACAACAGGTAGAGAGACACCGCCTCAACACCAAGATTCATGGAAAATATTTTCTGGCTCATGGAGGGGCCAACACCATTGCGATTCATGCGATCACCGTGTACTTGGGACCGGCGATAAGCAGGTTGTTGGAGATGGTTGACTGAATCTTTTCCATCATGCTGCCGAACATGATGTCTCTGATTATTCCATGGCCATAGGCCCCCAGTACGACCAGCGCATCGTGGGGGACGTCGTAAAGGTTGTCCTCGAAACGCTTCTTTTCGAAAAACGTCCACCCCTCCAGAATGTTTTCCAGCGACTTTTCCAGGCCCGCGTCCCGGACAATGGCCCGGTATTTTGAAGGGTCGTTTTTGCCTGCCTGTGTGAAGATGTCGAGACGCAGATTCGTCAATGTGGCGACCCGGATGCCCAGTCGCAGGGCGTTGACCGCATTGGCCGATCCGCCGAAAAAGACGGCAATGCGCTGCCAGGGCTTGTATACCGGACTGGTGATCAGCACCGGAAATCGGGCTGCCTGGATGATGCGGCGAACCCGCGGGCCGATGTAGCCCAGACCGATCTTCGAGGAAAGATCGCTGATGCTTCGTGGACAACACATGAACTCAAAATTGGTGGGGATATCGGGGAGCGTGGAGGCCGTGAAGTTTTTGGGTGTAAATAGCTCGGGCTTCATTTTTGCCGCTTTCAGCAGGTGCTCGGCGTGCGTGAGGGCGGTCTCCGGATCGTTGAGGTAGGACGGATCCAGATCCACCTGAACCACGTCATTTTCGAAGTACATTAAAAACTTGGTGGCTTCCGGGATGTAGACGGTCGGCAGCACGCCCATCTGTTGGCAGAAATAGATAGACTGGAGAAGGGTCTCCCTGCCAAGGGGCGTATTTCTGAATATGTGAAACAATCTTTGTGCCATGCTCGTTTCTCCTTTTTTCGTTTACCTTTCCAGGTCGGTATCGGCACGTGTTTTCCGGTCAGAAACGGCCGGTTTGCACCATAAGCTCTTTCCGGTATTGGTCCAGCAGGGTGGCTTTGGATATCATGCCCAAAAATCGGTTGTCCGACACCACCGGCATGCTGAAAATATGGTCATCATTCATTTTTTTCAGTACGTCGGACAGGTCATCGTGCAGGGATACCGATTTAACATGCCTGTTCATCAGCTGGCCGGTCAGTACTGCATTGTGCATGGCCGGGTCGAACAGGTAGGGTCTGATGTCATCCAGATGAATCATTCCGAGAAAGTTGCGGGTTTTCCGGTCTTCAACGGGGAAGTGGTTGCGGTGAGAGGTTTTGACAATATCGAGGAAGTCCGCCAGACGCATATCGGGGTGGACGCAGATGCAGTCGGTTTCCAAAAGCTCCTGGATACTCAGGTCCGTCAGCACCCGGGCATCGGTGCCGGGGCGCAGCAGCTGCCCCTGTTCCACCAGATCTTTGAGGTAAAAGGAGGCCGGCTCCAGGTAGTGGCAGAGCGTGGTGGAAATGGTTGAGACGACGATCAGCGGGACGATGACTTCGTAGCCGCCGCTAATCTCGATGACCAAAAAGATGCCCGTAAGTGGCGCCTGCATGATGCCGCTGATCAGGCCGGCCATACCCAGCAGGGCAAAACAGCCTTCGTTTACCCAAATCACGGAGGACCATACCGCTGCCATGAACCGGTGAAAACTCAACCCCACGAATGCACCGATTACCAGGCAGGGGGCAAAGATACCTCCGGAACCGCCCCATCCCAAAGTTAGTGAGGTGGCCAGAATCTTGAGCAGGGCGATCGCGGTTACCAGCATCAGGCCGCCCGAGAAACCCCCTTCGATGGCCTTGTGGATGGCATGATAACCTTCGCCGAGAACATAGGGAAGAAGATAACCGATGGCACCAACCATGCTGCCGCCGATGGCGGCGCGGACCCACAGGGGAAGGGCCACGCCCTTGGACAAGTGGTGCATGGCGCGTAGCGCCCGGGTCAGCAGGACGGAGGCCAGCGCACAAAAAACGGCCAGCCCCACGCAAGCCAGGATATCATGGAAATGGATGTCGAAGATCCGATGCGCAAAGGCGATCTGGTTCCCCTTGAGCAGACGGCTCACCTCGGTTCCCGCCACGGCGGCAATGGCGATGGGGATGATGTTCATGGTGCTCCACTCGCCGAGAATGACTTCGATGGCGAACACCATACCGGAAATGGGGGCATTGAATATGGCGGCAATGGCGCCTGCCGCGCCGCATCCCACCAGCGCCACCCGCTGGCGGTCATTGAGCGAGAAGGCCTGGGCAATGTTCGATCCAATGGCCGCGCCGCTCATCACCACCGGGGCTTCGGGCCCGGCGGATCCACCGCTTCCGATGGTCAGGCAACTGGAGATCAGCCGGGAAAAACCGGACCGCAGGCGCAGCAGGCCACCGTAGCGGGAGACGGCGTAGATCACTTCGGGGACCCCGTGGCCGGCACCTTCGTTGACGATTTTTTCCAGGAACAGGGATGAGAGGGCGGCTCCGGCCGCCGGCAGGAAGATGGCCCACCAGTAAACCCGATAGTGATGCAGCCACGCCAGCATGGTTTCCAGGCTGCGGTTTAATAGCAGGGCCGCCAGACCGCTACAAATGCCGACGATGACGGCAAAGACGATGAGCAGCAACCGGTCATCGGACCTGAACAGGGACCAACGGCCCGGGTATTTCAATTTTTTCAGGAGGCGTATCATGGGATGTTGCCGGTCTCGGTTGACTTCATGATGATCAGAGGGCGTCCAGCTGTTTTTCAAACCCGGCAACGTGCGAATAGAGGTCCAAGGCATCGGGGTGCCGGCCTAAAAAGGCCACAAATTCCCTGTCACGGATGCAAAAGGAGAGTCTGGAAAGCAGGTGCAGGTGATGTTGGAGGGTCGGGCTGATCAATACAAAGAAAACAAACACCGGGCGGTCGTCAATGGCGTTGAAACCGACCGGCGGTTCCAGGAAACAGGTGGTGATGACCGGTGCCTCGGGGGGGCGGGAGAGCGGATCCCGGGGGTGGGGAATGGCGATGCCCTTGCCGATGCCGGTGGAGGCCAGTCGTTCGCGTTCGATCAGTTTTTCCAGCAGTTCGTTGCGGATATCCTCGGCGAGAAAGTCGATGCAGTCGACGGCCGATCTCAAGGCAGCGGTTGCATCCGCTCCGAATACCCGACGATAAACCTTTCCCCGTTTCATTGCCGAGACCAGCGAATCGAGGGCTTCGGGTGCCTGATCGTCTGCCTTCTCGCCGCTCAGGGAAAATGATAAATTGTGTGTGGCGGCCCACTTTTTCAGCGCCGCATGTGTAAATACCGCATCGGCGCCGCTGCGCTGGATGGGGATTCTCCCCTGGCGGATCCACCGGTCTAAGGTAGACACGGGAAGATCAAGGGCACCGGCCACTGTTCGCATGGATAGTTTCATGGCTGCATTTCGATCAAACTATTCCCGAAAAATCAAAAATATAAATTTTACGCTGATATTGTGGAATAATCAAGAGGGAGGCGTCACCTTTTTAAAGGTGACTGCATGGGTGAACAATCCCTATCTCCCAACGGCGTCCGGCTGTGATGCTATTCTTTCCGGTGATGGGGTTACCTGATCTGGCGGTCGACAATGGTAATGTCCCGCTTGGGGAAGGGGATTTCGATACCGTTTTCGTCAAAAAGGGTCTTCACCGTGTCGGTGATAAAGGAGATGGTGTCCATGCGCTTGCGGGCATCTTTGATCCACACCCTGAGCTGGAGACTCACCGATGATTCGCCGAAATCCCGTACCATCACCTTGGGGGCCGGTTCAGCTGAAATCCAGTCAGCCGACTGCGCCGCCTGAACGATCAGTGCCTTGGCCTTGGCCATATCGGCATCATAAGCGATGCCGATATTGACGCGCACCCGGATGGATGAAGAGATGATCGTGTAATTGACGATGTCTCGGGTCATGATTTCGTTGTTGGGGATGATCACCACGATATTGTCCGTGGTTTTGATGCGGGTGGCCCGCAGTCCGATATCGACGACATCTCCCCAGGAGGCGCTGCCGGCCGGTGCGCTCCACACCTCGATGCGATCACCGATTTCGAAGGGCCGGTCGATGATGAGCAGGATTCCGGCGATGAGGTTGGAGAGGGTGTCTTTGGCTGCAAAACCCACGGCAACGCCCATGACACCGGCACCGGCGATAAAGGGCATCACGTTGACACCCAGCACGTCCAGGGCGATTGTCGCTGCCGTGGCGTAGACAATCGCGCCGGAAAACTTGTTGAGCAGATCGATAACGATGTTGTCCAGATCGGTTTCCGTGCGTTTGGCCAGGTTGCCTTCGAGGGCTTCCAGGATAATGAGAAGAAAGGATTTGACCGGTGTTGCGGCGACGATGATGAAGACGGCGTGGAACATCCTTTCGATCATGGTCAAATGAAACAGCTCGATCCATACCACGCCCACCAGCCAGACCAGCAGAAGGCCGGCCATTTTTCGCGCGATGGCGAACAACTCCTCGTGCACTTGAATGCATCTGAAATGCACGGCCTTATTTCTAAGGATGGTCAGGGTGCGTTTAATAATCAGCCACAGGATAAAGGCGGACAGAAGAACCAGCAGGGCCTCTGCCAGGCTGCTCGTTATAGACGACTCGGCGTTGAAAAACGAAATGAAGCGATTAATATAGTCGCCGATGACGCTGATGATGGTGGTGATGTCCATGGGTAAGCTTTGGAAAATTCAAGTCAGCATGCAATTATTCATTCAAGCGGTCGAGAGCAAACAGAATCCGGGTTTCCGGTGCCATCTCTTCCTTTAACAGGACCGTCTTGATTGTCGCCAATCGTCCATTCAATCCGGCAACCATAATCTCCAGATTCTGTATGGTTTCGGCGGATCTCTTTTCGGTGACATCCATGGCCTCACCAAGGTCGAGGGCATTTTTTATGAGCATTTTCAGGTTTCGGATTTTATCCAGTCGCAGGAACAGTTCGTCGAAGTTGATCGGTTTTTGCAGGTAATCCGCCGCCCCTTTTTTCATGGCTTCGATGGCGTTGTCTACCGAGGCGTGGGCCGTGATCAGGACGACTTCCGTCTTGATGTTGATCCGTTTGGCCGCTTCGAGAACGCCGATGCCATCCATCCCGCCAGGCATGATCAGGTCGGTGAGCACCACATCATATAATTGTCGGGCGAGTTTCTCAAGGGCAACCCGACCATCCTCGGCGGTGTCCACGGTGTAGGCCTCTCGGATCAACCGTTTGGCTAACAGGGTCCGGGTGACCGGATCGTCATCGACTACAAGGATCTTGAGAAGGGTCATTTTTCATTCTCCCTGGTGGTGCGGCCAAGCCATACACCTGGCCCCGGTAACTGATATTCGGTGTCACTGTAACTGGTAATAAATCGAACGTAAGTGGCGCTTGGGGACAAATTGCGGACAAATTCCGGTCAGCGATTCGGTGGAACCGATGAGCAGATACCCGTCGGGTAACAGTGCATGCGCAATTTTTTCGAACAGCTTTTTGCGGTCCTGAAGCGTGAAGTAAATCGCCACATTCCTGCAGAAAATGATGTCGAATTTTCCCAGTCCTACGAACGGTTGCATCAAGTTCATGTGCTGGAAGGTGGCCATGGCACGGATTTCGTCCTTGATTTTCCAATTGCCGCCCGCCGGTGTAAAATAGTGATGGAGTTTTTCTCGGGGAAGTCCACGCTCGATCTCAAATTTGTTGTAGGTGCCGGCACTGGCCTGGGCGACGGCGGCATCGGAAAGATCGGTGCCAAGGAGTGAGATCTTGTGGGTGCGGTTACGGCTTAAGAGTTCTTTGAGGATAATGGCGATACTGTATAACTCCTGGCCGGTGGAGCAGGCACTGCTCCATATTTTCAGGTTTGTGATTCCCCTGCCGGAACGGTTGTCGATGAGCTCCGGAATGATTTTATGCCTTAACAGTTCAAAGGGGTTGGTGTCCCGGAAAAAAAGCGTTTCATTGGTCGTGATGGCATCGATGATTTTTCTTTCCAAAGTCCTGTGCGTGTCTGATTTGGCCTTGCGATAAAATTCGACGTAGGATCGGCAACCCTCTTCCTCCAGCAGTTTTCCGAACCGGGTCTCCAACAGATAGGCTTTGGATGCATCAATGCTGATGCCGGATACATTATAAATATAATTGGAGAGAACTTTTATCTCTTCCGGTTTAATTTTCAGCATCTATTTCCCTGACCTGAATGGTGGGAGGCCTCCACGTGGCTCGTTTTTCGCCGGTTAACCCACACGGACGGTTTTAACAATCATGTCGGCAATCTGGCTGAGCGGTAGCACCGCATCCGCCAAACCGGTTTCAGCCGCCGTTTTGGGCATGCCGAAAACCACACAGGTGGCTTCATTCTGGGCGATGATCGTGGCGCCGTTTTGTTTCATCAGTTTCAGTCCCTGGGTGCCGTCCGATCCCATGCCGGTCATGATCACACCGGTGGCCCGCCCCACATAGTGGTTGGCTGCGGAACGAAAGAGATAGTCCACGCTGGGCTTGCAGCTGTTTTCCGGCGGATCATCGGTGATCTTGACCACACGATTTTTTCCGTCTGCACCGGCGACGATTTTCATCTGCTTCCCGCCGGGGGCGATCAGGGCGGTGTTGGGCAAAATCGGTTCCCCCTGTCTGGCTTCTCTGACGGCAATGGTACATTTGGCAGCCAGGCTGTTGGCCAGCGATTGCGTGAACATGGGCGGCATGTGCTGGACGATCAGAATGGGGACGCCGATCTCTTTGGGGATCATGGGCAGCATCTTCGCCAGTGCGTTGGGACCGCCGGTGGAGATGCCAATGACGATGATTTCCGACTTGGAGCGATTCAGTGATGTGCGTAACGGGCGGGTGGCCGTGACCGGTTTCCTTCGGGGTGGCGGGAGGATGGCCATTTTTCCCGGACGCGCGGCGGGTTTCAATTTGCCTGAGACCCGGAGACTTCTTTGGAAGGCTCGAATCATGGCGGCAATGGTGGATTCAATTTCCTTCCGGTTTTCCGCCATGGTGGCCAACTGGGGTTTCGGAATGAAGTCAAATGCCCCCAGTTCCAGGGCTTTCATGGTCATGGCCCCGCCCTTGTGGGTCAGGGAGCTGAGCATGATGGCCCCGATATGCGGTGCATGTTGTTGAATGTGATCCAGCACTTCGATGCCGTTCATTTCCGGCATTTCGATATCGAGGGTGAGAAGATCGGGCTTGAGGGATGCCAGCTTGGAGATGGCCGTTTTTCCGTTATGGGCGCTGCCCACCACCGCCACTCCTGGAAGCGTGGCAAGTACATCACTAACGATTTTTCGGTACAGAACGGTGTCATCCACCACCATGACACGTAGCGGTCGGGGATGTGTCATCGATGTGTTGCCGGCGGGCGCGCTATTTATCATTGTACAGCACTTTCTCCACATCCAGGATGCCGATAAGCCGATCTTTGGTTTTGTATACGCCTTTGAAAAATTTACCCTGGACACCACCGATGTTTGCCGGTGGCGGTTCCACCTTGTCCCATTGTGCCTCCACCACATCGCTGATGCGGCTGACGAGCAGACCGATATATTCGTCTTTGGCGTTGACGATGATATTCCGGCTCATGTCACTCCGTTCGGACTTTCCGAGATTGAGCTTCTTTCCCAGATCGATGATGGTTACAATTTGTCCCCGTAGATTCAGGATCCCCACTACATAATCCGGCGCCTGGGGCACGGTGGTCATATCCATCAGCTTGTTGATTTCCTGTACGTTGAGGATGTCCATGCCGCAAAGGGCGTCGCCCACGTAGAACGTGGCCATTTCTAGCGTTCGGCTTGTCATTTTTTTTCCTTCTGATCTACATGCTGGTTAAAAATCCGCAGATACTGCGGAGCAGATTCTCCCGATCAAGCTTGATCTGGTAGTCATCGATCCCCACCTGGCGTCCCTCCTCGATGTTATCCTCACCAGCGAGCGTGGTCAGCGCGATGACGGGAAGATGGGCGTAGGCGTTGCTTGTTTTAATGCGCCGGGTCAGTTCGAATCCGTTCATTTCGGGCATCTCGATATCGGTCACCACCAGGGAAATTTCGTCGGCATGCTGCTGCAAAAGATCCCAGGCGATGGCCCCATCTTCGGCTTCGATTACCGTGTAGCCCTCATCCTCCATGTAACTTTTTACCTGGTTGCGGAAAAAATTTGAATCTTCGGCAAATAGAATTTTGGCGGCCTCACCCTCGTCGTTGGTTACCGCCTCCATTTTTTCAAACCATTGTGGATTCAGTGTCTGAACAATTTCGTACACGTCAATCATCAAGGTGGTATGGTCGTTGATGATGGCTGAGCCCATGATACCGGCCTGCTTTAGGGTCTGGCCGTCCACATCTATTGCAAGCTCAACGGCATCCACCGGACCAATGGCCAGCAGACCGATCTCTTTACCGGAGAGGATAAAGACAATTACCAGCAGATCATCAACCTCGGCAAGGGGGCGGACCATTGCCACCTCATCAACGGAGAACAGCGGCAGGCTACCGCCGCGGTAGCGGATGACGCGCTTGCCTCCCAGGCTTTCGATATCGCTTGCCTTGATTTTTTCGATTCGTTCCACCATGTTCAGTGGCGCGGCGAACTGCTCATTTTCGGCGCTGCGAAAAACCAGAAGCGACTGGCGATCCTTCTGCTCGCGGATGGTCCTCAGGTTTTCTGCGGCGACTTCCGCTGCTCGAGAGGAGCCTTCGATGGAAGTCAGGCCGGCCACCTGGGCCAGGTTGGCCACATCCAGAATCAGCGCGACACGGCCATCCCCCATGATGGTGGCACCCGCGTAACCCTTACAACTCTTGAGATCCCTGCCCAACGGCTTGACGACGATCTCTTCCGAGTCGTGCAGTTCGTCTACCACCAGGCCGTATTTCATGGCGCCGGTGGACACGACGACGACATTCAAGGCACTGGTGGCATGGTAACGACGATCTTCGGATTGACGGGCCTCGGTCTCTACACGCTCGTTTTCGCCTTCTATTTTGGATGTTTCCGTATCACTATCCGTAACCAGGGGGCTCTTTTTGGATCGCCTGTCCGACAGGGTCTTGCGCCGGTCCAAGTTTTTATTGCCGGTTTTAGGGTCCACATAGACGGCGTCGGTGCCGATCTCGTCAGACAATTTGATCAGCGGCAGCAGGTTTCCCCTGAGGCGGACCACTTCTGCATCGCCGACCCGTTCAATCCGATCCTTCACCTGGCTGGCGGGAATGCGGAGCAGCTCTTCCAGATTGACCTGGGGAATGGCATAGCGTTCGTTGCCTGTCATGACGATCTGACAGGGGATGATGGCCAGGGTGAGGGGCAGTTTGATTCGGATCGTCGACCCCTTGCCCAACTCGGAATCGATATCGATGATGCCGCCGAGTTTGTCCAGGTTGGTTTTGACCACATCCATGCCTACGCCGCGGCCGGATACGTCGGTGACCTTTTCGGCCGTGGAAAAACCGGGCAGAAAGATCAGATTGGTCCGCTCCTTGTCGGACATGACCTTGGCCTGGTCTTCGCTGATCAGTCCCTTCTCCAAGGCTTTTTGGGTCAAGACCTGGCCGTTCAATCCTTTGCCGTCATCGGAGATTTCGATGTTTACCTGGCCGGCTTCGTGGTATGCTTTCAGGAAAATTTTACCCACCGGATTCTTTCCGTTCCCCCGGCGGACCCCCGGCAACTCGATACCGTGATCCACTGCATTACGAACCAGGTGCGTCAGCGGGTCACCGATGGCTTCGATGATCGTCTTGTCCAACTCGACATCCTTGCCCTCTATGTGCAGGTCCACCTTTTTCTCCAGCGACCGGGAGAGGTCACGGACCACCCGCGTAAATTTGTTGAACACGTTGCCGATGGACTGCATGCGGGTGAGCATGATCGCTTCCTGAAGCTCGGATGTGATCAGGTCGATCCGCTGACCGGCGATTTCAGATCCCCGTTGATCTTCTGACGTCATGGATTGAAGCAGTTGGTTGCGGCTGAGCACCAATTCACCGGCCAGGGTCATCAGCTGGTCCAGCAAGCTCACATGGACACGCAGACTGGTTTCGGTTTCTGATTTCTTAGCCGTTGTTTTCAGCTCCATCGTCGGCGGGGTTTCCGCCGGTGCATTGGCCGGCGACGGTTTTGGTTGGGCGGCTGGATTCGGGTTCGGCCGAACGGTACTCACCGTTTCAGGTGTGGCCGTTGTTGGAACAGGGGTCGGCGATTCGGATCCGAGGCACCGGACTGTCATATTCGGCATGACCTGATGGATCTGATGCTTGGGGATTTCAAACAGGACGTTGATATCTTCGGGTTTTAAGATGGTGGCAAACAAAACGATGAGTGGATCCGAGGGCCGCCCTCTTTCCAAATCCATGGACCGGAATTGGTCAGGGGGAATGCTGCAAGCGATGAGGGTGCCGGTTTGTTCCATCTCCTCGATAATGGTAGC